>CALMVL010000047.1 GCA_937873265.1 uncultured Granulicella sp. | reverse complement strand
GCATGGCCGTCATCGCCGTCTTCGGGAGGGCTTCGGGATAGAGCAGGGGGATCAGAATCAGGAGCGCCAGGATCGAACCGTTAAAGAGAAACGTCCCGATCATCCAGTATTTGGACTTGGTCTTAAGTTTTCCGCCGGATTCCATCAGAGAATCTTCAAACATAGGCCGCCTCGCTTCTTGGGGAGAAGAGCTATGTTGCTTAGACACCGAGGAGTTCCGGGAGGTTCCCGGGCCGGAAACTATTTTGCAACTTTTGTGGGATTCACACCCGTGCCCGCTTGGCCGCGGGCAGACTGACGGCGCGGCCGCGCGCCGCGCGCCAGTCCTGGTAGGCGACCAGCATGGGAGCGGCGACGGCGATCGACGAGTATGTGCCGATGACGATGCCGACCACCAGGGCAAACGAGAAGCCGTGCAGCACCTCGCCGCCGAAGAGATAGAGCGACAGAACGGTCAAGAAGGTGAGACCGGAGGTGAGCACCGTCCGGCTCAGCGTCTGATTGATCGACCGGTTGACGACGTCGCTGAGGTTTTCGCGCCGCGAGCTCGCCAGGTTTTCGCGGATGCGGTCGAAGACGACGATGGTGTCGTTCATCGAGTAGCCGATCAGGGTGAGGATGGCCGCGATCACGGTCAACGTGATCTCCCGATTGGTGAGCGAAAAAGCGCCCACGGTGATGAGGGTGTCGTGGAAGACGGCGACCACGGCGGCGACGCCGTAGATGAGCTCGAAGCGGAACCACAGATAGATGAGCATGCCGATGAGCGAGTAGACGGTGGCCCAGGCGGCCTGTTTCTGCAGCTGCCGGCCGGCGGTGGGACCGACGATATCCACCTGCTGCACGGCGAAGGCGGAGTCGCGGTAGTTGGCCGAGAGCGCATTCTCGACGCTCACCCGGCCCTGGTCGTGCGCCGCGTCGGAGGCGGTCGACTGCGGAAGAGCGACGACCTCCTCGTTCGAGACGCCGCCGCCCGAGTTTGAGATGGCCTGCACGCGGAAGTCGCGGATGCCGGCGCGGTCGAGCGCCTGCCGGATGTGGTCTTCGTTGGGCGGCGCGCTGAACCGGACCCGGACCTGGGTTCCTCCCTTGAAGTCCACGCCGAGCGGAATGTGGTGCCAGAACAGCATGCTCAGGATGCCCGCGACCGAAAAGATGAGCGAGAACCCGAGGAAGTACCACTTTTTGCCAAGCCAGTCGACGTTGATGCCACGGAACAGTTCCACGATCTAACCCTCTTCCACAAACTCAGATCTGTGCTGACTCCCAGAGATGTTCGCATTTCGGCGCGCTTTCAGAGACTTCGGGGCGCCGCGAACGACGGGCCAGGGAGCTGCCCTTAAATAGATAGTGCCGCGCCGCGCTGCCTGCGCGACAGAATGGCGTCAAAGATGACGCGGGAGACAAAGACGGCGGTAAACAGATTTGCAAGCAAGCCGAAGGTGAGCGTGACGGCGAAGCCCTTGACCGGACCGGTGCCGAAGAGGAACAGGATCGCCGCCGAGACGATGGTGGTGACGTGCGTGTCGACGATGGTGATCCAGGCATGCGCAAAGCCCTGCTGCACCGCCGCGGCCGAGGTCTTGCCGGCGCGGAGTTCCTCGCGGATGCGTTCAAAGATGAGCACGTTCGAATCCACGCCCATGCCGATGGTGAGGATGACGCCGGCGATGCCGGGAAGGGTGAGCGTCGCCCGGGAAAAGCCCATGAAACCGAGCAGGATGAGCAGGTTCAGAAGCAGGGCCAGATCGGCGTTGATGCCGGCGCCGCGGTAGTAGAAGAGCATGAAGAGCATGACGGCGGCCATGCCGGCGACCGCCGCGACGACGCCCTGACGGATGGAGGCGGCGCCCAGGCTGGGGCCGACGGTGCGGGTTTCGAGGTAGGAGATGGAGGCGGGCAGGGCGCCGGTGCGGAGCATCAGGCTGAGATCGTCGGCCTGCTGCTTGGTGAAGCCGCCGGTGATCTCGCCGCGGTCGCGGATGGCCGAGTTGATGCCCGCCACCTCGCGCACCTTGTTATCGAGAACAATGGCCATCGAGCCCGGGGTCGCTCCGCTGCTCGCGTGCTCGGAGGTGTATTTGTAGAAGCGGTCGCCGGCCTCCGTCGTCAAGGTGAAGGTGATGTTGGGCCGGCCGTTCTGGTCGGTGCTCGGCTGCGCATCGCGAAAGTCGGTGCCCTCGACTTCGCTGGCCCGTTTGAGCACCCAGACCGAGTCCGGGGCACCGGCCGCCGCCTGCCCATGCAGCATCATCGCGTCGACCGGAATGGAGCCGTTGTTGGCCTGCATGGCTTCCGCCTCGCTCGCGAACGGGCCGCCGATCACGGCGTGGATTGCGAGCTTCGCGGTGGACTGAATGATGTCCTCGACCCGGTTGAGATCCTCGACGCCGGGAAGCTCAACCAGGAGCTGGTTCGCGCCCAGACCGTAGGGAGCGACGACCGGCTCGGTGACGCCGAGTTTGTCGATCCGCTCGCGGATGGCCTCCATGGAGGTGGAGAGCGTGCGGGACTCGATGTCGCGCTCCGCCGCCTGCTTCATGGTGAGTGTTGCCGAACCGGGTGTTGTCGAGGCCACGTCATAGAGACTGCTGTAGTCCGTGCTGCCGGTGACGGAGCGAACGTCCGCGGCCTTGGCCGGCGGGATGCCCGCGAGCACAATCGCGTTGGGGTGATTGGGGTCGGATTTGCCGACGGTCACTCCGGTGACCCCGGCCTTTTCGAGATCCGCCTGCAGGCGCGCGACATCGCGATCGGTGGCGGAGGCGATGGCCTCGGCCACATGCACCTCCAGCACCAGATGGGTGCCGCCGCGGAGGTCGAGCCCCAGATTGATGCGGTTGGTGATGGCCTGCTTGAGCCCGCCGCGCGGAATGCCGATGATCCCGTACGCGAAGATCACCAGCACCGCCACAATAAACGCCATCCGTCCGGTCAGTCTTTGTCCCATGTCCCCTGTGTCGAGCCGCTTGCTTCGCAGCCGACGCTCCCTTGCACCGGCCCGGCTCTCTCGATCTCCCCGATTCGCCGCTCCGAGCGGCGCATCAGAATCTGTACTTCTGCAACTGTCGGCTGATGACCGGCCACAACTTCCGGCCGCCTCTCTGCCCTTGCAAAGGCTATCCCTTCACCTCATCCGGAGTGGTGACCGCGGCGATCGCGCTTTTGACGAACTCGAGCTTGACCCCGTCCGGCTGCACACGAAGGACGATCACGTCTTCCTTTACGGTGAGCACGGTGCCGCGCAGACCTCCATTGGTGGTTACGCGGTCGCCGCTTTTGAGCTGACCCAGCATCTCCTGCCACTTCTTCTGCTTGCGCTGGTTGGGCGCGATCATGAGGAAGTAGAGCATGACAAAAAAGAGCACCGGCAGAAGAAGGCCGCCGAGGCCGCCAAAGCCGGACACCCCGCCAAACTGAAGCCACATTGCGAACATCCACGAACTCATCTCACTCCAGAACCAGCTCGAAACGGACGGGCCGATGCCTGAATGGCCGTCCCATCGATCCACGCACACAGACACAGTAACGGGGGAGCGAAGCAGGACGCGGCCAGCACGCAGCCGCATGCATCAGGCAAAAGGTTGCCCAGCCCCTAAGCATCGCGTATGCCCGTGCGGCTGTCAACCGGAGGGCTCCGTTGCTCCCCGCGTTCCCGCACGGGGCGGGAGCGGAGTGGACGAACTTTTTCGGGGGAGGCTGGCCGATGTGCACGGGAAATTCAATCTGCCGCAACCAAAGCAGGCACGTCGGTCTGCTATCAACACTGCGGAGGTTTTCCCCCTTATGACCAAACAGTCCACCCTCGCCCTCGGCCTGGCGGCCGTTTCGGCGCTGCCTGTCGCGATGTACGCGCAGACCGGCAGCGTCGGCAGCAACGGCATCCGCCACGTTCTGCTCATCTCGGTCGACGGCATGCACGCCGTTGACTTCCGGAACTGCGCCTACGGCATTCCCAGCATAGACAGCGGCGGCACCTACTGCCCCAACCTGGCCGCGCTTGGCCGGACGGGCGTGAACTACGTCGGCGCCAGCACCTCCAAGCCGTCCGACTCGTTTCCCGGCCTCACCGCCATCGTCACCGGAGGAACGCCGAAGTCCACCGGCGTGTACTACGACGTTGCGTATGACCGATCGCTGGACGCACCGGCCAAGACCACCGGCAACGGCGTCCAGGCGGGCTCCTGCGGCGCCTACAGCGCGCCGACCGGCACCACGACCGAGTACGAGGAGGGCATCGACCTCGACCAGACGAAGCTCAATGGCGGGGCTCCTGGAGCCGGCCTCACGGAGGGCGGCGTCAACTCGATCGACCCGGCCCGCCTGCCGCGCGATCCCGCGGCCGGGTGCGCTCCGGTGTATCCCTGGGACTTCGTCCGCACCAACAGCATCTTCAGCGTGATCCACCAGGCCGGCGGCTACACCGCCTGGTCCGATAAGCACCCAGCCTACTCCTCCGTGGAGGGCCCCGGCGGCGGAACGCTGAACGACTTCTACGCGCCCGAGATCAACTCGAACGTCGTTCCGCTCCCTGGCGTCGTCACGCCAGAAGGCGTCTCCTGCGGCACGGTCCCCGACCCCTCGCAGGTGGGCTCCTGGACCGACAGCTTCGCCAACATCCGGTGCTACGACACCCTGAAGGTCAACGCCATCCTCAACCAGATCGCCGGCAAAACGCACTCGGGCGCCCCCGCGCAGATGCCCAACATCTTTGGCATGAACTTCCAGGCGGTCAGCGTTGGCCAGAAACTGATTGAGAAGAACGTCGCGGTGGGTGGATACCTCGATGCCGCCGCCACCCCCACAGCGGTGCTCCGTGAAGAGATTCAGTTTGTTGACGCCGCGATCGGGGAGATGGTGACCTCGCTCAAAGACAACGGCCACTTCGAGGACACGCTGATCGTTATCACCGCCAAGCATGGGCAGTCGCCCATCGACCCACACCGCTACCTGGCGGTACCCGGCAACTCGGGGGACAACGGCACCACGCCCGCAACCCTGCTGGCCAAGGACCTGCCGCTCTCGGAGTCGCCCCTGAACCCGGTCGGCATTGGCGCAACCGAAGATGACATTTCGCTGATCTGGCTCAAACCCGGCACCGTTGTCCAGAACGACGTGTCCCTGCTCGAGAGCAACGCGAAGGCGATCGGCCTCGGCCAGATCGAGTACGGCCCCACCGTGGAGCTGAACTACAACCACCCCGGGCTGGCGCCCACCGGCGACCCGCGCACCCCCGACATCATCGTCACCCCCAACGTTGGCGTCACCTATACCGGCAGCTCGAAGAAGCTTTCCGAGCATGGCGGATTTTCGCATGACGACACGAACGTCGTGATGCTGTTTGCGAACCCGGCCCTGACCCCGCGCACCGTCTCCGCCTCGGCCGAGACGACGCAGGTCGCCCCGACCATCCTCCAGGCGCTCGGCCTCAACCCGCAGGCGCTCGACGCGGTTCGCCAGGAAGGCACAACCGTCCTTACCGACGTGACCAGCCAGCTTGCCCTGCAGTAAGCAAGCGGCTGCCGAACAGGAAGCGGTCTCCGTTGCCGGGGACCGCTTCTGCGCGTTGTGCCGGCGTTCCCGGGAGGCTTCGAGCCGCTTTGCTACAGTGGGCCATGCGCCTCACCGCCCTTCTGCTTGCAGCTGTCACCGCCACCGCCGCCGCCCAAACTGTCAGCGTTTCGCCCGAGACGCGGGCCGAGCTTCAGCAGATCACCGGCAACATCATGCTTTCCGGCCAGGCGTACGAGTACGACCGCGAGCTTGCGGACACGATCGGCCCCCGCCTTACCGGCTCGGCGAACTACATGCGCGCGGCCGAGTGGGCGCAGGCGAAGTTCCGCGAGGCGGGTCTTTCGAACGTGCACCCGGAGATGTGGACGATTGCCGCCACGTGGGAGCCGGAGGCGCCGGCGAGCGGACACCTTCTGACCCCGGTCGATCACACCCTGCACATCTACGCCAGCGGGTGGAGCCCGTCGACGCCGCCTGGCGGGGTCAGCGGCACGGTTGTGTACCTCAAGAGTTTTGACATCAAGTCGATCGACAGCCAGAAGGCGCAGATCCCGGGAAACATTGTTTTCTTTGACCGCGAAAGCCTTGGCGAGCACCCGGACTTCGGCGCGATCCTGCTTGGTCTTGAGCACCTCGACCAGATGAAGCCCGCCGGCGTGGTGACCGGCTCATCGTCGAAGAACGGCGCGGAAAATGCCGGGGCCGGCGGCGAGCTCGGCGAGATCGATCCCGTTCCGGCGGCGCAGATCGGCCTTGAAGACGGCCTGCTGCTGAAGCGTCTGCTCGACCGCGGTCCGGTGACGATGCAGTTCTCAACGACCAACCGGATTCGGGAGAGGGTGCAGGTGCCGAACGTGGTTGCGGAGATTCCGGGGAGGGATCCGGCGTTGCCGATCGTGCTGCTTGGCGCGCACCTCGACTCGTGGCATCCCGGGACGGGCGCGCAGGATAACGGGACCGGCGTGGCCGGCCTGCTCGACGCGGCGCGGGCGATCAAGGCGCTGCCCCAGCCGCCGCTGCGCACCATCCGCTTCGTGCTGTTCGGCGGCGAAGAGGAGGGCCTGCTGGGATCGAACGCTTACGTGAAACAGCACCTTGCCGAGCTGAAGAACATCGACGCCGACCTGATCTCCGACACCGGCGCGCAGCCCGCAGAGGGCTGGTACCTGATGGGCCGCGACGACGAGAAGGCCGCCCTCCGGAACGTCAAGCCGATGCTCGACTCGCTTTCGGCCGGCGGCACCAGTGACAACGTGGATTTTCTGTTCGACACGGATCACGCGGCGTTTGACGTGCACGGCGTACCGTCGCTGGTGCTGTGGACGGGGGTGGACAAGTATTTCACCCTGCACCACCAGGCCTCCGACACGTTCGACTCGATCACTGAGCGAGATCTGCAGCAGGGCACAGCCGTGATCGCCGTGACCGCGTTTGCGATCGCCAACTCTCCCGAGCCGTTCGCGAAACACCTTTCGGACAAGGAGGTTCAGGAGATGCTGAAGAAGTACAACAAGGTGGACGAATGGAAGTCGAACCGGGAGCACGGCACGCTGCCGTAGCCGCGCGCTGCGCGGTCGCCCGGAGATGCGTGAGGCGAGCTGTGGATGGGTGTTCCTGGTGTCGCCCTGCCGGGAAGCTGACGGCGGCTTACTTCGCCCCTAACTCATTTTTGACCACAACTCCGCCCTTCATCACCAGGCCGACGTGCTCGAGCACCTCCATGTGGGCGAGCGGGTCGCTGGAAACGGCTATCAGGTCAGCGTAGTGCCCGGCAGTCAGTGTTCCGACGTCGGTGGACCGGCCGATCAGATCTGCCGCGCTCGACGTGGCGGCCTGCATGGCCTCGGCGGGTTTCCCCTGTCAAACGGAATGCGGACACCTCCCGTCCCGAGCTTGCATCCGATGGTGAAGCACTCGAAAGAGGTCCACGGCAATGGCAAAGTTTGCGCTTTACGGAGAACTGAAAGCGAAGCCCGGCAAGGAAGCCGAGGTGGAGGCGTTTCTGAAACAGGGCGCGAGCATGGCCGGGAACGAGCCCGCCACGCTCGATTGGTATGCCATCAAGGAGGACAAACCGGGCGTTTACGGGATCTTCGACACCTTTGACGACGAGGCCGGGCGGGAGGCACACCTGAACGGCGCGATTGCGAAGGCGCTGATGGCGAAGGCGGACGAACTGCTCTCCGAACCGCCCAAGATCCGCAAGATCGACCTCCTGGCTGAGAAGGCCTGAGTTCACGGAGTTCGCGGCCGGCGGAGACGGGGCTGTCAGAAATGGCCGGGTTCTGCGCTCGGCGGATTACGCGTGAACCGGCGGAACTGGCGTGGCTGCGGAGAGCGGCGGTCGCCTCTGATGCCACGGGGTCGAGCGCTCGTATGCGGCGGCGAGCGCAAGGACTCTTCCTTCGGAAAAGCGGGGGCCGGCGATCATGAGACCGATGGGAAGACCACCCGGGGTGAAACCGCACGGGATGCTGAGGGCGGGGATGCCGTAGAGGTTGAAGGCGAGGGAGTTGAAGGTGTTTTCGGGCTCGACGGGCGAGGGTTTTTCTTCGCGCTCGAGAGCGTCGTGAATGGTGGGCGGACCGACGCGGTTGGTGGGGAGGGCGACAAGATCGAAGCCGTCGAAGGCGTCATCGACGGCTTTGCGGAGCTGCGCGAGCTGCCAGCCGGCGCGGACGATGTCCGCGGCACGGCTGGATGCGGTTTCGCTGGGATCGTTCAGCTCCTTCACGGTGCCTTCGACGACGCCACGGGTCTGGAGGGAGTAGCTGCCTGACTGGCGGCGGAAGAGATCCTCGTGCACGGCCTCGACTTCGGCGGCGCGGAGGATGGTCCAGTCGAGGGCGTCGGTGGCCGGCAGATGGACGTCCTGCACGGAGTGGACGAGGCCTCTCAGAACCGTGATCGCGGCCTCGACGGCAGCCGCGGTGTCGTGGTCGAGGCGGTCGAAGAAGGGCTCGCGGGGGATGCCGAGGCGAAGGCCGGAGACGGGCTGCCGCATGGTCTCGGAGTAGATCTCCGGCGGATGCTCGATGCTGGCGACGTCGTGTTTGTCGTAGCCGACCATGGCGGTGAGCAGAAGGGCGGCGTCTTCGACGGAGCGGGTGATGGGACCGCAGTGGTCGAGCGAGTAGATGAGCGGAAAGATGCCGCGCAGGGAGACGAGGCCGTAGGTGGGTTTGAGGCCGACGACGGCGCACCAGGCGGCAGGGATACGGATGGAGCCGCCGGTATCGGTGCCGAGGGCGCCGGGGGCGAGATCGGCGATGACGGCAGCGGCGGAGCCACCGGAGGAACCGCCGGGAACGCGGTCGAGCGACCACGGGTTCCGGACCGGGCCGAAGTAGCTGGTGGCCGAGGAGCCGCCCATGGCGAACTCGTGGAGGTTGGCCTTGCCGAGAACGAGGGCGCCGGCGCGCCGAAGCTGGGAGACAACAAAGGCGTCCGCGGAAGGGACGCGATCGTCGAAGACCAGGCTGCCGACCGTGGTGCGGATGCCGGCGGTGTCGATGTTGTCCTTGATGGCGAGAGGAACGCCGTGCAGAGGGCCACGAACGTGACCGGCAGCGGCTTCGGCATCGAGGGCGGCGGCTTCGCGGAGGGCGCTTTCGCGGGCGACGGTGATGAAGGCGTTGAGCTTGGGGTTGAGCTGGTCGATGCGCGCGAGCAGGGCCTGGAGGAGATCGGTTGCGGTGAGTTCGCGGCGACGGATGCGGGCAGCGGCTTCGGTGCAGGAGAGCGCATGGAGGGGCGTGCTGCCCGGTTGTGCCCATAGATTGTTCGGTAGCGCGCTGGCACCGGCAGCGCAGGCGGCGTGCCGCAGAAAGAGCCGCCGGGAGGTGTTTGGCATCGAATGCGTGCTCCGTGTCGCCGTGCCGCGCGGGTGACGCCCCGCCCTGAGTCTGTGGGAGGCCGCTTGGCAACGTATGTACCGACACTGTATACCGAGGGCGACCCTGGGGGCCGGTGATCGCGAGGACGATCGCGGCGGTGCGTGGGAGGGTACTGGCGGGACCGGTCGCGTCGGTGTGCTTCTGCCGGGTTTGGGCGCGCGCTTGCGGGCGGGGGCGCACGGATGGGCGCGCCGCGTGAAAGACTAGGGTTTTGGGAGAGCGTGGATGGGAAGGGACAGGATGGACACGGTGACGTTTCCGGATGGGTTTGCGGGACAGGTTCGGTTTGTGAAGGCGCCGGGGCGGAGCTCTGTGGCCGATACGGCGGATGTGGTTGGGCTGGTTGCGGAGATCCTGCAGGCGGTGCGGACGCGGGGCGACGCGGCGGTCCGGGAGTATTCGCGGCGCTTCGATGGAGCAGATCTGGAGCAGTTCGAGGTGAGCGCGGCTGACCGCGCCGCGGCGGTGGACGGGATGGACAGGCAGACGCGGGCGGATACCGAATTTGCCATCGAGAATGTGCGCCGGTTTGCCCAAGCGCAGCTCGCGACGATTCAGCCGCTCGAGATGGAGGCGCTGCCGGGGCTGCACCTGGGGCACCGGGTGATTCCGATTGAGCGCGTGGGCGCGTATGTGCCGGGCGGGCGGTTTCCTCTGCTGAGCGCGCCGATCATGACGATTGTGCCGGGCAAGGTGGCAGGGTGTGATGAGGTGGTGGCATGCCTGCCGCCCAATGCGCATCCGGCGATGATTGCGGGGTGTCATCTCTCAGGGGCTGACCGGATCTTCCGGATCGGCGGCGCGCAGGCGATCGCGGCCATGGCGTTCGGGACGGAGAGCGTGCCGGGGGTGAACAAGATTGTGGGACCGGGAAACGCCTTTGTGAACGAGGCCAAGCGGCAGGTGTTTGGACCGGTGGGCATCGATCAGCTGGCAGGGCCATCCGAGATCTTCGTGGTGGCGGACGCCACGGGAGATGCGGAGATGATTGCGACGGATCTTCTGGCGCAGGCCGAGCACGATGTGCGCACGCGCGTGGGGCTGATCACGACGGACGAGGCGCTGGCGGCCGCAACGGCAGAAGAGGTGCGGCGCCAGCTGGGGACGCTGGCGACGGCCAAGATCGCGGGCGAGAGCTGGACCAACTATGGCGAGATCACCGTGTGCACGGATGAGGCGGCGATGATCCGGTATTCGGATTTCATTGCGGCGGAGCATCTGCAGGTTCATACGGCCGAGCCACGCGCCTTTGCGAAGAGGCTCCGCAACTATGGGTCGTTGTTTATCGGGCAGAATGCGAGCGTGGTGTACAGCGACAAGTGCGTAGGGACCAACCACACGCTGCCGACGATGCATGCGGGACGGTATACCGGCGGGCTATGGGTGGGGTCGTACGTGAAGATTGCGACGCACCAGTGGCTGGAGGACGAGGCGGTGGATGTGGTGGCGCCGCCGGCGATGCGGCAGAGCGCCAGTGAGGGTCTGGAGGGGCATCGCCGCGCGGCTGCGATCCGGCATGACCGGAGGGCGGCTACGTTCGCGGCGCTTACCCGTTGATCCCAAACGGAAGCCGATAACCTCCCGTCCGCGCGGCCGAGACCGACCTAGGCGCCGGCGGTCGCGAGCTCGCGGAAGGGGGCTGAGGCGAAGGTGGGCTGCTGCGGGTTTTCTGTGCCGCGGACAACAAAGAGGACGGCGGGGACGGAGGCGGTGTTGCGGAAGCTGTGCTGGACGCCGATGGGGACGGAGAGCGTGTCTCCCGCACCGAGGAAGAGGGATTCTTCCCTCTCGTCGTTGCGCCAGCTGATCTCGATCGTGCCTTGCTGGATGAAGAGAACTTCGACCTCCTGGCGGGCGTGGAGGGGAATGTAGGCGCCGGTTTCGAGCGTGAGCTGACGGAGGTTGAAATCATGGGGCCACCAGCCCTGGATGGGGCCTGGGGGGAAGCCATCCGCTGTGGTCTGCGGGACGATCACGCCGGCTTCTTCGACGCCTTCTCCGGCGAGGGGCGAGTCTGGGTTCGCCTTGATCTCCGAGGCGCGAATGCGGCAGCCCTCGAGCCTATCGAGCGAGGGTGTCTTGAGATCTGCGAGGCTCTGCTCGGTGGGTGGGGTTTCGAGTTCGAGCTCCTTGAGCTCGTACTGGCCGCTGGTGGTGTCGATGAGCTTGCCGCCTTTGGCGAGTTTGAGGCCGTGATCCTCGGCAGCCTTGAAGACGGCGGGCGCCCAGGTGACTTTGCCGGGGTCGTCCTGGCCGAGCGGCATCCAGAGAAAGCCCTTTCCGGGATCGAGCTTGCTGAAGCCGCGAAACATATGAACAGGCACGGAGGCGACGTCGCCGGGAGCGATGTCGAGGGAGCCGTCTTCCTTGTTGGGACCGAAGTGAAGGCGCCAGTGGCCGCTGTGCACAACGAAGACTTCGGCGGTGTCGTGGCTGTGCTGGGAGTTGACGCAGCCGAAGGGCTGACGGGCGCCGCCGATGTTGAAGCCATGCTTTTCGCGGATGTGTACGTGCTGGTCGGGGCTTTCCGACACGCCGGGGCCGATGATGGTGAAGTTTTCCTTTTCCGTGGAGCCGGGGGTGCGCGTGTCGATGAACGCGGTGCGGCAGGCCTGGAGGTCGGCATAGCGGACCAGGCGGGCGCGCATGGTTTCGGGTGGGCAAGCAGAGGGGTTGCTGTCTGGCATCGGTAGAGCTCCCATGTGAGGCAAGCGGCGGGTGTTGGCCGCCCGGTGGGATGATTGTACGTACAGGACGAGATGGTGGGCGGCGAGGCTTGTGGGCGGAGCTCGATGCACTGCCCGTGGGCTTTCCCGTGCGGCTCATGGCCCCGTGCCTGTTTGCGCGTTTCGACGGGCTCCGTCGTGGAGCCGAGACGTTGCCCTGGGCCTGGCTCGGAAAGGACGGGGAGATGTGGCTGCGCTGGTAAGCTTTAAGGCTATGCAAGAGGCGATGGTCGAGCAGGGGCGAGCGGTTACGGGGAATCAGATTCGGGAAGATTTTTTGCGGTTTTTTGAGACGAAGGGGCACCGGCGGGTGCACTCGTCTTCGCTGGTGCCGGCGAACGATCCGACGCTGCTGTTTACGAATGCGGGGATGAATCAGTTTAAGGACGTGTTTCTGGGGGCGGAGACGCGGGGGTA
>CALMVL010000046.1 GCA_937873265.1 uncultured Granulicella sp. | reverse complement strand
ACCTTCTGCTTGCAGTATCTTGCGCCGGTGAATCCGCTGTAACTGAAACAGATGAAGGAGCTTACACCCAAAATCCCCACACACCTGCGGGGGTGGGGGGAACCACCCAGCTCCATTACGCGCGTCAGTCGGTCTGAATCGATTCACCGAAGACCACCGAAATTCCGTTCCTCGCCGGACCGCAACCCTCAGCCTGACGCCGCAGCCGACGCCATCGCCGCCTTCAACCGTTCCAGCTGTCCGCGGCAATCGATCTTCTCGAGCGCCAGAAGACTCGCCTGGTGCGCCGTCCGCCACTCCCGAGCGTCCCTCAACTCCGTGAACGCTTCAACTATCTGCTGCGCCGTCCCGCACAGCAGATACTTCGCAATCCCGTACTCCTCACACATCTGCGCCGTCGCCGACCGAGGGTGAACAGCTCCCACAACCGGAAGACCGACCGCCATGTAATCCAGCACGCGCGACGGAATGGAGTAGCGGCTCCGCAGGTTCTCCTCGGGCGGTTCGGGTGGTCCCGGCAGAAAGGCAACGTGACAGTTCGCCAGCGCTCGATCCCGATCCACATGGTTGCGTAGATGCCCCGTGTACGCCATCTCCTTCGTGATCGGTTCATTCAGGCGGCGAAGCGCACGTGGCGACCCGACAAAGTGCAACTCGATCGGGGTCCCCGCCGCCCGCATCTGCTTGAGCGCGTCGTGCAGCAGGTGAAGCCCGGGCCGGTACGCCGGCAGAAACCCGATCAGCGCTACGCGCAGCGGCCCCCCTTCTGGCAG
The DNA here is from genome assembly GCA_937873265.1 of uncultured Granulicella sp. Taxonomy (GTDB): domain Bacteria; phylum Acidobacteriota; class Terriglobia; order Terriglobales; family Acidobacteriaceae; genus Edaphobacter. The sequence goes on along the minus strand of CALMVL010000046.1, from coordinate 5,683 downwards.
CTTCGCCCGGATCGATATCTGCTCGCGCACGAACAGAAGCTCCGAAACGTCAGGTCGCAGCGTCATCGATTCCTCGATCAGCGGCTTGGACAACGCAAATACCCGGTGCGCGTTCTGGATGAGCCACCGATGGTGCTCCGACTCGAGCAGCGGCACCCCCATGCAATCCCAAAGATGCAGCACGAAGGGTCTCCCGAAGAGCTCCGCGAGATGCCGCATTCGCCCGGCATCTACATCGTCGACCGGAGCCAAGTAGAGCGCACTCGCCCTGTTCTTGAGCTCCGCAACCAGCCCACGACTCACCGGATCGATCAGCACGTCGTCCGCCCAGACAAGCCGGCCAAAACGCCGCATGGGAGGAAATCGCTCCAACTGCTTCGCGTAATGAGGCCACTTTCCGACGAGGAAGTTGCCAAACCGGATCGACCGCCGGTCCTTGCTCACCAGCGACCCAAACTCTAGCCAATGAAGATGTCGCCAGTCCGTGAACGCATCCAGGTAATGGCTGGTTTGGATGCCGATCGCTGTCTTCGGCGAGAGGGAATAACGGGTAATAAAAACCGGATAGCGTCCACCGTCACCAGACTTCCACTCCGCCATCTTCGTCCTAGCGACTCCTTAGGCGCTTGAGTCTACCGTTGCTCCACCGATACACTTGATCACTGGCTCGATTTGAGCCTTTGGGTCTGTCATACGCCACCCCTACTATCTCACGTTCGCTGCCTGACGCCGATCCACTACCTCCGAGCTCTTGCAGCAAAACGATTACGGCTGGTCCGGCTACCTGCTTCTCGGTCGTCCTTACGTTCCCTTCGGTCCCATGCCTATCTGAGGACGCGGGAGACAGGGAGCAGTTCAGAGCAAGACGGAAACGTCGGTTCCTTTGCTCGCATCCAAACAGACATGTCAAAAGAACCGGATCTGCCCACCAGTCCCGCGGACAAGAATTATCCCAAGGGTCCGAACTTCAAGGCGATCGTTTATGGGTTTCTGATTGCCATCATCGTCGTGGTTCTCATCGGCATCCTGCTCATCACAAAGGCCGGCAAACGCATTTTCCCGATGAACACCCACAGCACGCCGTCGCAGACGCTCCTCGTCGTCCCCAACTCGTATCCACCTTCCCCGATGCGAAGCTGATTCGTGTCGTCGCAGAGGCGCCCCGGCGCGTACCCTCAAGCCAAGCGCGAGAGCCTGGCTGTGGTCGGGCGCGAACTGGCTGCTGTCTTTGTCATGTATCTCCGCACGACCCCACCGAAGTCGGCCGCCGGCACCGGCTTCGAGATCAGGTAGCCTTGGGCCTCGTCGCACCGCCTGCGCACCAGAAACCGCATCTCCTGCTCCGTCTCCAAGCCCTCCGCAACCACCTTCACATCGAGCCCATGCGACATCGCAATGATCGATCGCACAACGGCCGCGGCGTTCGCGTCGGTTGCCGCCAGCCGCACAAACCGCTGATCGATCTTAAGCCGGTCCACCTTGTACTGGATCAGGTAGGAGAAGTTGCAGAACCCCGTGCCAAAGTCGTCAATCGCGGTCCGCACACCCAAGGCGCGCAGATTTTCCAGCATCTCCATTGTTGCCGCCGAGTTCACCATCAGCGTGTTTTCGGTGATCTCGATCTCGAGTGCATTCGCCGGCAACCCGCTCAGCCGGAGCGCATGCTGCGCTACCTGCAGCAGATTCTTCTGGCCAAACTGCCGTGGCGAAAGGTTCACCGCCAGCGTTAGATCCATGCCTAGCTCTTCGCGAATCTGCTGCCCCTCGCAGCACGCCTCCGCGAACGCCCACTCGCCAATGGGGATAATCAGCCCCGTCTCTTCGGCCAACGGCATGAATTTGGCCGGCATCAGCAGGCCCAGCTCCGGATGCTGCCATCGCAGCAGCGCCTCCATCCCAATCACGGCGCCCGTTGTCAGTGAGATCTGCGGCTGATAGTGCAAGCGAAGCTCATTACGCGCGATCGCGTTGCGCAGCGCCCGCTCCAGACTCAGCCGATCCGCCGTCTCCCGCAGCATGTCCTCGTTGAACATGAGGTGCTGATTGCGCCCGTTCTCCTTGGCGGAGTACATCGCCGCGTCGGCCCACTTCAGCATGTGCCTCGCATCGCCGTGCACATCCGGATACACGCTCACGCCAACGCTGGCCGTTATGTGCAGCTGGTGCCCTTCTATGGTCATCTCCGGTGCAAACCGCGTGACCAGGTTCGCCGCACAGTGCTCAATATCCCGCAGCGACACCATGTCTTCCATCACCACCACGAATTCATCCCCGCCCATCCGCGCCACTGTGTCGGAACTCCGCACCGCGTCCCGCAGCCGGTTCGCTGTCTCGATCAGCACCTGATCGCCCGCCCAGTGCCCGAGCGAATCGTTGATTCGCTTGAACTGATCCAGATCCAGCACAAAGATCGCGACCTTGGTGCCGTAGCGATGTGCCCGCTCGACTGCCTGCACAATGCGGTCCTGCAGATGCGCCCGGCCCGCCAGCCCGGTCAGCTGATCGTGTGTCGCCAGGTGCGTGACGTACTCCAGCATGGCTTTGCGCTCGGTCACGTCGACTGCTATGCCGACGTAGCCCGAAAGTTCGCCCGTCGCGCCTGTTACCCCCCGCATGGCCAGGCTGATCGGTGTCCGTGTCCCGTCGCGCCGGATGCAGGTCCACTCATGCTCCGCCATCTCGCCCTCGGTCACATTGGCGGTGAGCACTTGGAAGCCGTCGGTCGCCACGGCTACCGGCAGCGACAGTTCGCGTGCCCGCGCCTCCAGTTCCCGGCGGTCATGCAGGATCGTGATGGACGCCTTTCCTACCAGGTGCTCGCGAGCATAGCCCGAGAGCTTTTCGGCAGCCCCGTTCATCGCCGAAACAATCCCATCCGGATCGGTCGCAAAGATACTAAAGGGGGCATTCTGAAAGATCGAATCGTTAAACTCGGCCAGCCGCTCCAGCCGCTCTTTTGTCCGATACGCTTCTGTCACATCGCTGCAGGTCAGCGCAACTCCGTCGGCCAGCCGCACAGCCTGGTAGCGTACCCACTGCGCCGACACTTCCGGCTTCGGGAATCTCCGCTCTTCCCGCGCCGGCTGCCCCGTCTCAACAACCTCGCACAGCTCGCGAAACAGAGCTCCCAGCGTCGTTGGCAGCATCTTGCTCAGCAGCTTGTTCTGCAGGTCCGCGCGCGCAACCCCCGTAAAGGTCTCCATGTTGCGATTCAGGTAGGTCGCGCAAAAGTCCGCGATTCCGCCATCAGGCCCGCGCACGGCGTCCAGCAGGCAGAATCCGTCCAGGCTCGTCTCTGCTGCCGCGATAAACCGTGAGTGCTCCGTCTCGACCCGGCCGTTGATCGACCGCCTCCGCCACCAGGGAACGACAGAGGTCGCAGCAACGGCCAGACCGGTAGCCACCGCGGTTCGCGGCAAACCCAGCGCACCGCGAGCCGCCACCCTGGCGAGGATCGCAGCAATCACCACGAACCTCGCAACCGATCAGGCAGAAAAAAACGTACGTGCGACAAAGTCGCCAAGAGAACACCTCAAGAAATCGTCGAACCTTCCTTACGACAGACCAGGAGAAGTGCGAACACGATGCCTGTCCCGGCATCTGAACTACACCCTAGCACCCCATCCCGCGCCCGGCGTACACCTCCTATGGGTTATTTGCTCATCAGTAACGGGATCACAACGACTCCCGGCGTCAAGTCGAGGCTGGCAGACGCGCTCAGCGTGAGGCCCGTCCCCGATCGGTCGGCAATGGGGACGCCTCGCCCATCCAGTCGTGGACCTCCATCCAGCTGCGGATCAGCGTCGGCAGCACCGCCAGCTCCGGGAGATCGCGAAAGTTCTCGCCCAATCCGACGCCGTGCGGTCCGCGCTCAAACACATGCAGCTCCGCCGGCACACCCGCCCGTTTCAGTGCATCGTAGAACGCCGTTGCCGTCAGCGAATTCACCTGCTTGTCTGCCGTTGTCGAGAAGATAAAACACGGGCTCGTCTGTGGGGTCACGTGCCGCTCAATCGAAATGGCGTTCAACATCTCCTGCGAGGGATGATCGCCGATCAGCGCCTCAAGATTCGTTGGCCGCGGGATCGACGGATCCATGCTCAGCCGGGCATACGACAGGATGGCAAAGTCGGGCCGGTCGCCGAAGCGCTCAATGGGATCGGCTGACCGAGGGTTTCCGCCATCATGTACCGTCGCCAGATACCCCGCCAGATGGCCGCCCGCCGAAAATCCCCACACCCCAACCCGTTTCGGATCCACCCCCAGCTCCGCCGCGTGCGAACGCACGTAACGAACCGCGCGCGCGCCGTCCAGCATCGGGGCCGGGAAATGATAGCGCGGCCCCAGCCGGTACTCCAGCACAAACGCCGTCACCCCGTGCGCATTCAACCAGTGCGCCTCCGCGGCTCCCTCCTTTTCAGACATCAGAGCGCGGTAGCCTCCGCCAGGCAGCACGATCACTGCGGTTCGCGGCGGCTCCTTCCGGCGCGGCGTGTCGGGCTCGGCAGGCGCGGGAAAGACAAACAGCTTCGGCACGTCGCCGTCGCCTTTGCCCAGAGCTCCCGGTGCTCCCTCCGGCCACAGGATTACCTCACGCGAGTACCCCACCGGCGGCTTGCTGACCACGCCCTCGAAGCCCGTTTGCGCCCTTGCCCCCGCACAGAGCAAAAGCACAGACAACGCTACGATCCCGGGGCGCTTGGCACACATCGCTGTGTCAGAATACGACACGCGCCGCTTGGGGCGCCCGCCCCTGTTTGCCGCTGATCTTTTCCCGAAGAGCGGGCAAACGGCGTCGAAACCTGATTGCCGCTCAAGCGTCTATGAGACATGACCAGATCGGGGTTAACAGGGCGGGCGCTCGCGCTCGCGAGCGTGTGGGCACTGGCTGCAGCGAGCGGTGTCGGCCAGACGCAGGACAGCAAGCCATCCGGCGCCGCGCCGCCTACGCAAACTCTCGCCGTCGACGCACGCCTGGTCAACTTACCCGTGGTCGTTCATGACAAAAAGGGCGCCTTGATCCAAAACTTGACCAAGGACGATTTCACGTTGCAGGTCGACGGCCATCCGCAGCCCATCCGCTACTTCGATAAAGACAACAACCTTCCTCTCACCCTTGGTCTGCTTGTCGATACCAGCCGATCCGTCGCCAGCGTTCTCGACGAGGAGCGCACTGCCAGCGTCGGCTTTCTCGACGGCATGCTGGCGACAGACAAAGACCGGGCGTTTGTGATCCAGTTTGCCCGTCAGACCGAGTTGCTTCAGGACATCACAAACTCCCGGCCCAGGCTCCAAGCCGCTCTCAAGGAACTGGATACCGACAGTTCCGGTGGCGGATCTGTCCAAAACACGAGCAGCGATCCGAATGATCCACAGCAGCGCCGCTCCCGTGGCGGAACCACCCTGTACGACGCCGCCTTTCTCGCCTCAGACGAACTGATGAGCAAGCAAAGCGGTCGCAAAGCGTTGATCCTGCTTACGGATGGCGATGACCGCGGAAGCAAGGAATCGCTGACAAGCGCGATCGAAGCCGCCCAGCGGGCGAATACCATCCTTTACGCCATCTATTTCAAAGGAGAGCAGCCGCGTAATAACTACGGCAGCTCTCCTGGGGGTGGCCGGCGCGGCGGCGGCATCGGCTTTCCCGGCGGCGGCTACCCGGGCGGAGGTGGCGGCGGTGGTG
>CALMVL010000045.1:20181-38851 GCA_937873265.1 uncultured Granulicella sp. | reverse complement strand
CCCATGTACATCGATCCCCGCCCGCCGCAGCACCTCCATCACCCCCGCCGGCGTGCACGGCGTCAGCCCCGGCTGCTTGGTCATCAGCCGCCCCGCATTCACCGGGTGAAATCCGTCCACATCCTTCTCCGGCCGCACTGCTCCCAGCAGCTGTTTCGTATCCACATGCGCCGGCAGCGGCAGCTGAATCAGAATCCCGTCAATCTCGTCGCGTCCGTTCAGATCCTCCACAATCCGCAGCAGCTCGTCAGTCGTCACCGTCTCCGGCGGCGAAATCTTCTCGCTGAGCATGCCGAGCTCGCCACACGTCTTCACCTTGCTGCGAACATAAATCTCCGACGCCGCCACATGCCCCACCAGCACCACCGCCAGCCCCGGAACAATTCCCTCCCGATGCAGCTCCACCACCTCTTCGGCGATCTCCGCCTTGATCTCCCCCGACACCGCCACCCCATCCAGCACACGGGGCTTTGCCATCGCAGCCGCCTCCACCGCCTCGGATCCGCTCATACGGAAATGGTATCGCGGAGCATCCCCCGGACCGATCAACGCAGGAGTGCCCCGGCCAAAGTCGGGGCACTCCGCCAAAGGCACGTTCGCACCTACGATCTACGCCCGATGCCGGCGCGCGGAATGGCGCCTCGCCGCAACCGGCTCCCGACGCGCCTGCTGCACGCGTCCTGCCCGGCTCGAGCCGCCAAACTGCCACTGCCGTACCGGACCCACGTCCACATGCACAAACTGGCTCACCGGGTAATACCCGACCCCGCCCGCGCCCAACGACAGCGCCGCATCCCGCAGCGTCGCCGTCCGGACGCCCGGCACCCGGATGTCGATCGCCTTCGATTCCATGTGCTGCGAGTGCTCCGCCACGCCCGTCACCGCCGACCGCGTCCGCAGATAGTTGTTGCTCTCCGGCGTCCGGTACCCACACACAATGTCAATCACGTTGTTCGCCCGGCCCAGCTTCGCCATCACGGAGTGCAGCACATCGAACTCCCGCGGATCGTAGTTCGCCGTATCCTGCGTCCGGTGATCCCGCAAAAAATGGTTCAGCTTCGCAATCGCATCCGGCAGATACTGGTTGCCGATCCGGTACGTCACATCCAGGTCCTCGCCCGTATGGAGGTGATGGAGGTGCAGCGAGTAGCGCTGGCCCACCATCATGTCCATCATCGATCCGGTGCCCATCACACCCGGCTCCAGCATCTCGCTCGCCCGCGCCGTTACCCCGGCCGCCATCAGCCCCATCACTGCCGCCGTCGCCACTGCCACCCGCTTCAGACCGCCAATACGCATTCAGACTCCTTGGATTGTCCCCAGCTTGCGAATGAGCTCACGCTAATGCGTTTCGCTGAATCTCATTCGCTTGCTCCATTCTAGCCGTCATCGGCAGAGAAAAGTGCCATGGGGAACCGGCCGGCTCTGTAACTTTTGTGTCATATCGCAAGGCCTTCCACAAGGGCCGGCAACCCACGCCCGTGTCAACTTAGCTCCCACGCCGCGCCTCCGCGTATGTCACCCTAGCTCTATGCTCCTCTCTCCCGCCGAGCTCCGCGTCCTCGGCTCCCTCATCGAAAAAGAGATCACCACCCCCGAAAACTATCCGCTCTCGCTCAACGCGCTGGCGGCCGCCAGCAACCAGCGCTCTTCCCGCGACCCGGTGCTCGACCTTACCGAAGAAGATCTTCGCCAGGCGCTCCACACCCTTGAGGACCTCGGCCTGGTCACCCCCGTTCGCGATAGCCGCGTTCCGAAATACGAGCATCGCGCCCGCACGGTGCTCAATCTTCGCCGCGACGAAACCGCCCTGCTCTGCCTTCTGCTTCTTCGCGGCCCGCAAACCCCTGGAGAGCTCCGCGCCCGCGCCGACCGCCTCTATCCCTTCGACGATCTTTCCGCCGTCACCGCCACCCTCGACCGCCTCGCCGCCCGCGCTCCCGCCGCCGATGCCGCCCGCGCCGTACCCGATCCCAACAACACCGGTCCGCTCACCGCTGCGCTGCCCCGACAGCCAGGCTCCCGCGAGATCCGCTACACCCACCTCCTCGGCAACCCAGCCGCAACCACTCCCACCTCGCCCACAGCTCCCGCGGCAGCACCGGCCGTCATGGCCCCGGGCAGTGGCGAGCTCGAGCAGCTGCGGCTGGAGGTCGAGCAGCTGCGGCAGCAGCTCCTTGCTGTGCAGCTCCGGCTGGAGCGGCTCGAGGGGAGATCGCTGCCCACCGCTTGACCGCGCATAGCATAATCAAAGGGTACCCGCGGCAACTGCATGGCCCATCTCGCGCCTCCACAATCCGGGCAAACCACGCCTCCGGACGCATCGGCAGACCCGCGTCCTGCCCCGGAAACACCTCTGCACGACGTGTTGAACCTCCTGCCGGACGGGATGCTCTTTCTCGACAGAAGTTGGCAGTTCACCTTCGCCAATCAGGAGGCGATCCGCCTCCTCCGATCCGGTCCCCTGGTCGGCGAGAACCTTTGGGAACTGTTTCCCAACGCCCGGCAGGAGCCCTTCCACTCCTCCTTCCGCCGCGCCATGGAGCAGCGCGTCTCCGTCGACTTCGAGGCCTTCTACCCCGAGCCGCTCCATAGCTGGTTTCGCAGCTCCGTTCGCCCATACATGGACGGCATCGCGATCATCTTTAGCGATATCACCCTGCGCAGGGCGGCCGAAGAACGACGCGACGACGCCGCGCAGCACATCGAGGAGGTATTTGAGGCCACCGCCGACGTGATCGTCTGTCTCGGCCCGGACTGGAACATCACCTACAGCAACACACCCGCGCAGCGTCTGCTCGGCGACCGGTTGCTCGGCGATAGCCTGTGGACCCGTCTGCCCCGCAGCCTCGAGGAGCCGTTCGCCTCAAACTACCGCCGGGTCATGGCCGAGCGCGTGACCGCTGACTTTGAGGCATACGTCCCCGATCCGCTCCATGCCTGGTTCCACGTCATCGCCCGCCCGTTTCGCGACGGCATCCTGATCCGCGCCGTCGACATCACCGCCCGCAAGCTCGCCGAGCTCCAACGCGACCGGACCGCCGGCGCCCTCGGCCAGGTGCTCGAAGTCACCACCGACGGCATTCTCTCGCTCGACCGCGCCTGGCGCATCACCTTCGTCAATCGCCGCGGGACCGAGCTCCTCGCGGGCTTCAGCAACCTGCTCGGCCAAACCCTCTGGGAGGCCTTTCCCGACGCCGCGCTTCCCGGCTCCCCCTTCCTCGACCCCTACCACCGCGCGATGCACGGGCGCGTGCCCTCCTCCTTCGAAGCCTTCTACCCCGACCCGCTTAACCTCTGGTTCAGCATCGACGCCCGCCCCTCCCAGGACGGCATCATCATCTTCTTCCGCGACATCACCGCCGACCGCCTCGCCACGGCCGCGCTCAAGCAGCAGGCCGGCCTGCTCTCCGCCGTTCAGCAGGCCAGCCTCATCGCCACCTGGGAGCTCGACCTGCGCTCCGGCGAGATCACCTTCGGGGCCGGATCCTACCCCGTCTTCGGCCGCCCCCTCGACCAGACTCGAACCCTCGCCGACCTCGAGCGATGGATCCCCGAAGACGCCCGCCCCGCAGCCCGGGCCGCGCTCGCCGGAGCCACCGACACCGGCGCTCTCCTCGCCTACGAGTTCCCCATCACCGCAGACGATGGATCGCTGCTCTGGATCGAGCACCGCGGCCAGGTCATCGACATCGTCGCCCCCGCCACCCACATGCGCGGCATCTCCATCGACGTCACCGCCCGTCGCCGCAACGAGGACGAGCTCCGCTCCTCCGAAAACCGCTACCGCATGCTCACCGACCTCAACCCCCAGTTCATCTGGATGGGCACCTCCACGGGAGAGGTCACCTACGCCAACCAGCGCTTCATCGAGTACATCGGCCGGCATCACCATCCCGACCACTCCAACCGCTGGATCGAAGCCTTCCACCCCGATGACCGCGAGCGCGTCCTCGATCGCTGGACCCGCTCCGTCACCACCGGCGAAGAGTACGACGTCGAGGCTCGCCTCCTCCGCGATGCCGATCACGCGGCCCGCTGGTTCCAGATCCGCGCCCAGCCCATCCGCAACGACGCCGGAGCCATCCTCTCCTGGCTTGGCATCGCCATCGACATCCACGAACGCCGCACCTTTGCCGAAACCCTCCGCGCCCAGCAGCTCGAAACCGAGCGTCAGCGCGCCGAACTCGAATCCATCTACGAGAACACACCCATCGGCCTCGCCCTGTTTGATCCCGTCGAGTTCCGCTACCTTCGCCTCAACGACGAACTCGCCCGGACCATCGGTCTGCCTAAAAGTCAGATCCTCGGCCGGTCCATCCTGGAAGTCGTTCCCGGGGTCGTCACCCTCGGCGAGCTCTTTCGTCAGGTCGCCACCGGCAAGCCCGTGCGCAACCGGATCGTCGAGGGCGAACAGGTCGGTCAGCCCGGCGTTCTCCGCAGCTGGAACGTCAATTACTTCCCCATCTACGACTCCACCGGCAAGATCACCGGCATCACCAGCGCCTCGCTCGAGATCACGCAGCAGCGCAAGGCCGAAGCCGCCCTCATGCAGAGCGAAAAGCTGGCCGCCGTCGGCCGCCTCGCCTCTTCCATTTCGCACGAAATCAACAATCCTCTCGAGGCCATCACCAACCTCCTCTACCTCGTCGCCCAGGACACGAACCTGCCCCAGGAGCTCAAGGTCTACGTCCACATGGCGCAATCCGAGCTGTCCCGTGTCTCCCAGATCGCCACCCAGACCCTCCGTTTCCACCGTCAGGCCGTCGGCGCCACCTCCGTCACCCCCGCTCAGCTGGTCACGGCCGTCCTCAACCTCTACCAGGGCCGCCTCAGCAACTCCGGCATCCAGGTCGATGCCCGCTACCGCTCCTCGACCGAGATCCTCTGCTTCGAAAACGACATCCGCCAGGTCCTCAACAACCTCATCGCCAACGCCATCGACGCCATGCGCACCGGCGGCTGCCTCAAGGTCCGCGCCCACGACAGCGTCGAGGCCGCCACCGGTCGTCCCGGCGTTCGCATCACCGTCGCCGATACCGGCCACGGCATGTCTCGCGCCACCCAGAAGCGCCTCTTTGAGCCCTTCTACACCACCAAAGGTCTCAACGGCACCGGCCTCGGCCTCTGGATCTCCTCCGAAATCGTGACGCGCCACCAGGGCCGTCTCACCCTTCGCTCCAGCCAGCACCCCTCCCACCACGGCACCGTCTTCCACCTCTTCCTTCCTCTCCAGGAAAGCCTCGAATCCAAAGTTCCCTCCCAAACCAACCAGATCTACCTCCCCTGACCCCCTTTGGCTGTGTCCTCGCCAAACTTCATCGGCTCCATCTGTCAAGCGCCAAGGGCCCCATCCAACACACATCAAGGGCTTTGCCCTTGGCCGGGCAATTTCCGCCTTCCCCTAACATAAGATCAGCCCTCACCTTGTGGGGAAACACGCTCCCACCCGCGCGTCGCCACGAACCCGTTCCGCAGCAAGTATTTACCCGTAAGCCGCACATTAACCGTCACTTACCGGCTGGCGAAAATGCTATCTGCCTCAAAAACAAGGAGTTCCGCAGGGGTATAGGGGGGAGGGGGGGACACCTCCAGCCCTTTGCCACTCCCTCGCCCCATACCCGCATCCAACGAAGGCATGGATCCTCGAAGGCCGGGGCCGTACAACTTTCCGCAACACGGAGCACACCCGCAATGCCAAATCAGCTAGCACTCGTCACCGGAGCCTCCATGGGCATCGGCTACAACCTCGCCAAAGTTTTCGCCGAAAACGGCTTCGACCTCATTCTCTGCGCAAACGATGATCGCCTCGCAAAGGCCACCAGCGACTTCCGCGCCCTCGGCGTCCTCGTCACCGAGGTCTCCGCCGACCTCGCCACCTACGACGGCGTCGAGCAACTCTGGCAGAAGGTAGAGCAAAATGGCCGTCCCATCGACGCAGTCGCCCTCAATGCCGGCGTCGGCATCGGCGGCCTCTTTTACGAAACCGAGCTCGAAAAAGAGATGAACATCATTCGCCTCAACGTGGAAAGCACCGTTCACCTCGCCAAGCACGTGGTTCGGCAGATGGTCGGCCGCGGCCAGGGCAAAATTCTCATCACCGCCTCCATCGCCAGCGAGATGGTCGCCCCGCGCGAGGCCGTCTACGCCGCCAGCAAGGCCTTTGACCTCTCCTTTGCGAAGAGCCTCCGCGTCGAACTGGAAGACACCGGCGTCACCGTCACCGCGCTCCAGCCCGGCCCCGTCGATACCAACTTCTTCCACCGCGGCGAGATGGACGACACCGACGTAGGCACCGAGGGCAAAAAGGACAGCGAGCCCTACGACGTCGCGAAACAGGGCTTCGAGGCTCTCATGAAAGGCGAAAAGCACGTCTACGCCGCCAGCCTCAAGACCAAGATCGAAGGTGCCATGGCCAATCTCACCCCCGACTTCGTCAAAGCCAAAATGCATGACAACATGGCGAAACCGCTGAGCGAGAAATAACCGGATCGACCGCGCAAACAGAAGCCCTCCGGCCGACCGGGTCGGAGGGCTTTGCGGTGCGCCGGTCTCCGAAAATCGTCGGTGCAATCACAGACATCGAATGTGAGTCGTTGAGATCGACGCGACGTCTTAACCGGCGTCGGTCGCTTGCGGTACCGTGGTCCAGGTTGGAGCCGTACAAACGCTGGGGAACCAGACTGGGTGAGGAGACGGAGTGCGATGGAGGACGGGAGTGTGGCGGCCGCAGCCGGCTCCGGACGGGCGACGCGGGAGAAGGCGGAGCACGGAACCAGCCTGCTGATTGCGTTTCAGGAGATCCGCGAGCTGATCGTACATGGCAGGATGTCGCCAGGCACGTGGGTTGTGGAGGCAGACCTGGGCGAGCGGCTGAACATGAGCCGGACACCGGTCCGGGCGGCAATCCACTGGCTGCAGCGCGAAGGATACGTCCTGGAGCAGCGCAACGGCAGCAAGACGCGGATGATCGTGGCTCCGCTCACCAAGGAGGACGCGACCGATCTGTACATGATCATCGGTCGGATCGAGGGCATTGCGGGGCGCGGTGCGGCACGGATGGAGGTCGCGCATCGAGAGGCGCTGGTCGAGGAGCTGACCGGGTTCAACGACCGGTTGCGCGGGATCGCCGAGGGGCGCGACAGCCACGCAGGCGACATCTTCGAGGTGGACCGGCGCCTGCATCAGAAGATCGTGGATGCGGGCGCGGGGCCACGCGTCCTCACGCTCCATCGCGCCATCGAGCCACAGGCGGAGCGCTACTGGCGGCTCTATGCGAGCTCGATCATCAAGGATCTCCGTTCGTCCGTCGCGGAGCATGAGCGGATCATCGAAGCGCTGCGGGCGGGCGATGCGGACGCTGTGGAACAGGGATTGCAAGAGAACTGGCAGCACGGAGCGGAGCGGCTGGGCCATGTGATCGATATGTTTGGGGAACGCGGAAGCTGGTAAGGGCAGTTTGATTTGAGGGTGGTCGATCTGCCTGGCGGGTGAGCGGCGTGCATCAGACCACACGAGGCGACCCCCGCACATGCAAGGATTCTCCGAACACGAGTTGTTGGGCACCTTCTGCGCGATCGCCGCGTTGTTGCTGGTGGCGCGCGGAATGGCGGAGGCGGCAAGGCGGCTCGGGCAGCCGGAGGTGCTGGGCGAGCTGCTGGGCGGCTTCATCATCGGCCCTTCGGTGCTGGGCGCGCTCTTTCCCGGTGCGTTTACCCTGCTGTTTCTCAACCCGATCGTCTCGCGGGCGCTGCTGCTGCTCTCGTGGATCGGAGCCGTCCTGCTGCTGATGATCGCGGGCATGGAGGCGGATCTCGCGATTCTGCGCCAGAAAGCCGTCCCGGGGCTGCTGGCCGCCGGCGGCGCAATCGGATCGGCGCTGGCCATCGGCACGTGGATCGGCCTCAGCAGCTTTGGGCACGAGCCGACGAGCGCGTTCTTCCTCGGGCTGGTGCTCTCGGTCACGGCCGTAAGCGTTGTGGCCAAGCTGCTGATCGAGCGCGAGGCGCTGCGGCGCGACTACGCGCAGGTGATGCTGGCGGCGGGCATCGCGGCCGAGGTGGTGGTGTGGCCGCTGATCTCGGTGGTGTCTTCGGTGCAGCACCGGGCCAACCCGTTCGTCGCGGGGCTCAAGGCGACGCTACTGGCAACCGCCTTCTTTGCCTTCATGCTGACGCTCGGGCGACGGTTTACCTTCTGGGCGATGCGCCGCGTCGCGGATGTGACGGCCATCGCCAGCGGTGAGCTGTCGCTGGTCCTGGTGCTGCTGTGCGTTTCGGCAGCCGCAACCACGGTGATGGGGCTGCATCCGCTGCTGGGGGCGTTCGTCTTCGGGGTGCTGCTGAGCAAAGCGCCGCGGGCGACCCTGGCCTTGAAAGAGCGCATCCAGGCGCTGACCATCGCGCTGTTCGCGCCGATCTTCTTTGGGCTGGCCGGGATGCGCGTGAACCTGTTCCATCTGCGCGGGTGGCAGTCGATCCGGGGCATTCTGATCCTGTTTGTGGTGGCCGGTCTGGTGAAGTCGGTCTTTGGCTTTCTGGGTGCGCGCGCCGGTCGGCTGCCCATGTGGGAGGCAGCGACGGTGGGCGTCGGCCTGAACCTCAAGGGCGGCACGGATGTGGTGGTGGCGATCGTTGGGACGGAGCTGCTGCTGCTCTCGCCGGATGTGTACACGATGTACGCGGTGGTGGCGATCCTGACGGTGGTGGTGAGCCCGCCGCTGATGGGGTGGATGGCCGCGAAGACGACGCCGGGCGACGCCGAGCTGCGCCGGCTGAACCGCGAGGAGGCGCGCAAGCTGGCGTACCTGCCGGACATGGAGCGGGTGCTGCTGCCGCTCGTCCCGGAGCTTCTGCCCGCGCTGACGGCGCGGGTGGTGGCGGCGCTGGCGGCGGGCAAGCACCACGAAAAAGAGCTCTTCGACATCACGGAGTTCTCCGTCACACAAGACGGAACGCTGGCGCAGCTGGGGACGCCAGACAACGTGGTGTACGCGGCGAGTTACCTCGCGCACGCGGCCGAGATCGAGCATGTTGGCCTCGAGCGCGTGCAGGCCGACGGCGACGATCTGTTTGCGTCCATCGAGAAGGCGGCGGAGGGGCAGCACATGGTGGCGATGGGAGCCGCCGGGGTCTCGGGCGAGCTTTCGCTGAGCTTCGGCCCACTCCAGGACCGGATCCTTCGCGGGGTTCCGGCGGATGTTCTGTTAACGGTTGCGTCCACCGAAGATCTGCCGGCGGTCCGGCGGATCCTGGTTCCGATCAACGGGCTGGGGCACTCGCTGGCGGCGGCGGATGTGGCGGCCTATCTGGCGAAGGAGACAGACGCGGAGGTCGTGCTGATGAGCATCGTGGCGCCGCGGCTCGGGCCCCTGTTCTGGCGGGAGCGCAAGCATCGCGACCTGCTGCAGGCCGGCTACACCATCACGCGCGAGGCCCAGGGGCGGGTGTCGCGGCTGGAGGTGCGGCACGCCGAGCAGGTGATGCTGTCGGCCGATCCGGCGGAAGCGGTGCTGGCCGAGCTGCGCCGGCAGCCGTACGAGCTGCTGGTGCTCGGCGCCGTCATGCGGTCGAGCGAGCAGGGCATCTCGCTCGGCGGAACAGCGGAGCGGCTGATGACCTCGGCAACCGTGGCGCGCGTGCTGCTGGTGTCGCGGAGCGCCGATCTTCCGGGGTAGCGTCGGTCCCTTGTTCGCCAGCCGCTAGTACCCGGGATCGCTGATCTTTCGCACGGTGATGTTCGCGGTGTATTTCGTCAGCAGCGGCTGGATTTCGGAGGCTTTGCCGACGATAACGAAGACCAGGTTGTCGGCGGAAGGAAAGGTGGCTGCAAGAATCTGTCGAGCTTCGGGGACCGTCGTCCGCTGCAGCGCGACGAGGTTGGCGTTGAACTGGTCGCGCGTGATGCCGTAGAGCTCATTGCGGGCGATGGTGTTGGCGAGCTGCTGCGAGGTTTCGAGCGACGGTGGCAGATCGCCGGCGATGGAGTTCTTGGCGGAAGTCAGCTGGGCCTCGGTGAAGCCCGCGGTGTGCGCGGTGTTGAGCACCTCCAGGGATCTGTCGATGGCAGGGCCCGTGGTGGCGTTCTTGGTAAAGGTCGTCATGGTGAACGGGCCCGGGGCGCGCAGCTCGGAGAAGCGGGAAAACGCGCCGTAGCTGTAGCCGCTCTTGATACGGAGCTCCGTGTTGAACAGCGAGGTGAAGCGGCCGCCGAAGAGGGTGTTGACGACGTCGACCGGGCCGCGGCTGGGGTCGGTGGCGTCGATGCCGATGTTGCCCAGGGCGAAGTAGGTCTGGGTTGCGTCGGGCTTGTCGACCAGCAGAAGCCGGCGTCCCGTGACCGGTCGGGTGGGCAGGATAGGGGGGAGCGCGGGAGCTTTGCCCTGCCAGGCGCCGAAGCTACGCTCGACCGCGGAGCGCATCCCGGTGGCGTCGAAGTCGCCGGAGATGGCGAGGATGGCGTTGGCCGGGGTGTAGTTCAGCGCGTAAAAGCGGGTTACGTCGTCCCGGGTAAGGGACCTGAGCGAAGTCTCATCGCCGGAAGGCGGACGTCCGTAGGGGCTGGCCGGACTGCCGTTCGCGGTTCTGTACAGGAAGGCGCGGAGGTAGAGCGCAAGGGCCTGCTGCGGTTGGTCCTTCGTGGCGCGGACCCCGTCCTCGAGCTGGCCGAGGGACTTGGCCACCTCCGTCTGCGGAAAGGTGGGGTGGAGGACGGCGTCGGTCAGCAGGGCGAGCGCGGCGGCCTGGTCTTTCTTGAGGAAGTCGACGGAAACGGAGGTCGCGTCAAGATCGGCGGAGGCGCGGAACTGCATGCCGATGAAGTCGAGGTCGTCGGAAAAACTTTCTGCGGTGTGGGCGGCGGTGCCTTTGCGCAGCAGCGAGGCGGTGAGGGTGGCGACGCCTTCCTTGCCGGCCGGGTCGGCGACGGTGCCGGAGCGGAGCACAAGCGTTGCGCTGACGAGCGGGACCTCGTGCTTTTCGAGCAGCAGGAGCGTGAGGCCGTTGGGGAGGACCTCGCGGGTGTAGGCGGGGAGGACGAACGGCTGCGGCGGCGGAGGAACGATGTGGGTGGCCGTCGCCGCGACGGTTTGCGCGAGCGCAGGTGGGACGAGAAGGGCGCAGGCCGCGGCCGAAAGGCAGGCCGCCGCGAGGTGGCGAAGCCGGGTGACGGTCACTGGACCTCCTTGGCGTCCGCGGCGGTGGGCGTGGTGTCGGGGATGAGGGTGGCAACGGTGCGGTTGGTTCGGGCGAAGTACTTCTGCACGACGCGCTGGACGTCCGCGGCCGTGACCGCGTTGACCAGCTGCTCCTCCTGGTTGACGTGCTGCCAGTCACCAAAGAAGACCTGGGCTGCGCCGATTTCCTGGGCGCGGCCGGCGATGGTCTGCAGCTGGCGGAACTGCTGGGCGATGATCTGGTTCTTGGCTTTGGTGAGCTCGCGCTCCGAGACCGGCGTCGCGCGGAGCTTGTCGATCTCCGTGTAGATGGCCTGCTCGACGGCCTCGGGCTGGACGCCGGCGCGGGGCTGGGCCTCGATGGTGAACAGGCTGGGGTCCATGGAGGGGCGGATGTCGGAGCCGACCTCGAGCGCGAGCTGCGCGTCGACCAGGGCGTGGTAAAGCCGCGAGCTTTCGCCGGTGGTGAGGAGCGAATCGACCACCAGCAGCGGGTAAAGGTCGGGATCCTTGGCGGCAACGGCGTGGTAGCCGATCATCAGCAGCGGCAGCTGAGCGAACTTGCGCACCACCACGCGGCGCTCGCCCATCTGCGGCATCTCCCGGGTGCGGACCGGCGGTGGCGGGGCGTGCGCGGGAATGGGGGCGAAGTACTGATCGGCGAGGCGGAAGACATCGGCGGCGTGGACGTTGCCGACGACGACCACGGTGGCGTTGGTGGGCGAGTACGCCATCGCGTGATAGGTCTTGAGGTCGTCGATGGTCCAGGACTCGATATCGGTTGGCCAGCCGACCACCGGCCAGTGGTAGGGCGAACTCTCAAAGGCGGCGGCGTCCAGCGCTTCGTTGAGCCGGCCGGGGTTGCTGTTATCCACCGAGAGGCGGCGCTCGGAGTAGACGACCTGGCGCTCGGAGTTGACCACGTCGGGGATGAACGCGAGGTTCTGGATGCGGTCGGCCTCGAGGTCGAAGACGAGCTCCAGCGCGGAGGCGGGCGTCCAGTCCTGGTAGACGGTGTCGTCGCGTGTCGTATAGGCGTTGTTGTTGCCGCCCGCGTTGTCGAGCGAGGAGTCGAACTCGCCCTTGCCATACTTCACCGCGCCGTTGAACATCATGTGCTCGAAGAAGTGCGACAGGCCGGTGATGCCCTCGTGCTCATTGCGCGAGCCAATCTTATAGAAGGTGTAGAAGGCGATGTTGGGGATGGAGGGATCCTCCTGGACGAGCAGCGTCATGCCGTTCGGCAGGGTGTGGGTGCTCACGGCGATGGGGGCGGCCGCCGCTGGGCGGTCGCACAACGCCATGGCCGCGGTGGTCGCAAGAACGAGGGATCGCCAGGTGAGACGACGCAGGGATGTCATGGTTGTGCACGATCATACGGCACAACGTTTCGCGGTGCTCCGGGAGACAACGCGGACGGGTTAGCGGACGGTGTTGTCTTTCGGCTGGAGATCGAAGATCAGGGTCTCTTCGCCGCCGTCCATGGAGGTGGCAAGGGGTTTTTGGCAGAACTCGCCGTGCATGTGGGCGGAGGCCGGGCCGGCCATGGCGGGCTCGCTGGCCTCGAAACAGCCGGTGTACGGAACATACGCGGTAGCAATGTAGTAGCGGACGCCGTAGTGGGCGAGAACCTCCCCGAGCGGGGTCTCATGGGCGACAAAGTCGAGGTAGGGGCGGTCCATCATCAGGCCCTCGGTCTGGATGACCGGGCTGGAAAGCAGATATCCGACGCGGCCGGCGCGGTCGCCCATGGCGTAGGTTCCAGGGTGGGTGGCGGCGAAGCGGGCAATCATGCGGGCGGCATCGGCGTCGCCCCGTTGCTGGCGCGTCCAGCGATGGAGGCCGAGATAGCCGAAGACGCCGGCGATGAGGATCGCGGTGACCGGGGTGATCTGGAGAAGGCGCGCGGAGGGCGGAAACAGGCACCAGAGCATGAGGCCGACCAGAAGCGCGGGACGCAGCGGGTACCAGTACCAGGGCCACAGGCTCCAGTCGGAGACGCTGCTGAGGATCAGATAGTACGCGTAGGGGAACAGGAGTGTAGCGGTGAACAGGACGCGATCCACAGGGCCGAGGCGGCGGAAGACCCGGAAGAACGCTCCAAACGAGGCGAAGATGATGAGGTTGTACCAGAGCGACGGGCTGCGCGCGAGGGCGCGCCACGGGCGTGACGAGGGGATGTGGGTGTGCTTGAGCTCCTTGGCCATGCCGGAGACCGGGAGCCAGGTCCCGAAGACATGGTGGTTGAACAGGAAGTAGGCGAGGACGGGAAGGAGGCCGAGAGCCGCGCCCAGGACCAGGCGAGGTCGGACGAGGCGGCGGAGATCGGGCGTGAGAAGAATGCCGGCAAGCAGCAGGCCGCCGAAGATGAGGGTGTCGATCCGCGAGAGCACCATAGCCGAGAGCAGCAGGCCGAGCGCGAAGGTATGGAGCGGGGAGCGCTCGAGCCAGGCGACGGAGCGCAGCATGCAAAGGACCCCGAGGACGATGGGGACAGTGAGAGTGACCTCCATGCCGTAGAAGAAGAGGGCGAGCGAGACGGCGGTGATCCAGGCGGCGATGGCGAAGACGAGCAGGGGGCGGACGCCGGTGGTGCGGGCGAGACGGCGAGCGAGGAAAAAGGTGAGGACCGAAGCGGCGAAGCTGAGCGCGGCCATGAAGCCGAGGATGAGGCGGGGGCTCTCGGTGACGGCGCTGAGGGCGAGGATCACCAGGGTAAAGAGGGGCTGGTAGCCGTTGGTGGGGACGATGCCGTTGAAGGTCGAGCCGTGGCCCCCGGCGATGTTTTGGGCGACCTTGAGGTAGTAAAAGAAGTCGTCCTGCAGGAGGGTGAGCCACAAGGACTGAGAGAAGGTGCGACGGGAAAAGAAGGGCAGGGCGAGTTGGAACGCGATGAGCAGAAAAAGGCCGAGAGGAAGGAGGTGGGCGAGCCGGGCTTCCCGGGTCTGGCTTTCTTGATCGGGGCCTCCTCCCATCGCCGTCCGAGGAGGCAGGCTGCTTGCACTCATGGGTCGAGAATACTATGTGCGATTTGCGGGTTCGGGGGTGCTGTCGACGGGAATGGAACGGTACGAACATCCCAAAACGGGAACCTCGCGTATGTCCGGCCTGTTTCTCGGGAAGAAAGCGGGGGGAGCCGGTTACGATACGAACAGCGCCGGGCTTTCTGCGCGCGAGGCGCTCTGGCGGTCTTTTGAGGGTCGTGGCTGGAAAGGAAGAGGTGTTGATGCAGACCGTACCGGGTCATTCCGCACGAGAACTTCACGTGAAGTCTGAGCGTCTGGGGTGGGTCGTGTTTAGCGCGCTGCCGGTGATTACGGCGCTGCTTCTGGTCGTGCATGGCGGCCGCGTGGTGCGCTTGCTCTACCTGCCGATGGCGCTCGGGATCGGTCTGTATCTGTGCTTTAAATTCCCCCGGGTGTATATCGCGTATGTGCTGATGGTGAGCAGTTTTAGCGCGCTGGTGAACCGCATTACAGCATCCCAGGCAGGGCTGGTGATGGGGAGCTCTATCCTCGCGGCGCCGCTTGGCGTGACCGTGCTGGCCGGACTTCGATCGTGGAAGGCGCGGCTTCGGGGGACGCAGCTGCTTGTGTTCGCTCTACCTCTGCTCGGGCTGTTGTACGCCGCCTGCGTGGGAATCTATCTGCATGGCATATCGCCAACCCTGATTCCTTTTGTTTTCTGGCTGACCCCGATTCTGTTTGGCCTGTTTTGCTTTGCCAATGAGGACAAAGACCGATCACTTGGAAAGATGTTCCTCCGGTCGCTGATGGTCTGCGCCCTGCTGGTCGCGATCTACGGGTGTATTCAGTACCCGTCGCCAATGCAATGGGACCTGGACTGGCTTTCGCAGATGCAGGAGCAGGGAGCGGCGGGCTCGATGGGTAAGCCGGAGTCATACGGCGTTCGGATCTTTTCCACGCTGAGCAGTCCGGCGACGGCGGCCGTCATACTGGTTTCCGCCATTCTGGCAGCGAGCCAGCTCCGGTCGCGCTGGAGGTTCGCGCTCATCGTGTGCTATTTTTGGACGCTGCTCTTGACCTCTGTGCGAGCAGCCTGGCTTTCGCTTCTGCTGGGAGCGGTGTTGTTGATGGTTCGGGCAACAGCAAAGGGGTGGGCGCAGATCGCCGCCGGCTCCCTCGTGCTTGCCGCGGCGATTGCCGCCGGCTCACAGACGCCCCACGGCGCTGGCATCATCAACCGGTTTATGTCCATCAGCGATTTCAAGCACGATACAAGCGCGAACGATCGCCGGCAGGGAATACAGGAAGCCAGCAAGCTGATCAAACAGATGCCATTCGGCGGGGGTATCGGGTACCTCAGCGTCGGGAGGGTGAAATTCGATATCGTCGATGTCGGCGCATTCGCGATTCCGGTCGAGCTTGGGTACTTAGGAACGGCGTTCTACGCCGCTGGTCTTTTGCTGGCCCTGTCAAGCGTCCAATTCAAGCTGCTGTACAAAAACCCGTACGTCACGGCGCTCTCAATCCTTAGCCTGATTCCGCTGTTTCTGCTTGCTGATGAAGATCTGCTGAACAGTAACAACGGCATCTATTTCTGGGCGCCTACGGCGTTTCTGATGCATTCCGTCGTGTTCCCGGCCATCCAAAAGGGCAGATCGTCACGCAAGATTGCAGATCGGCAGACCGCTCTGAAACAAGCGACGGCGTTGGCCAGAGGCGCGTTGTGAGGGCGACCGGCGAGCCCGCTCGTCGGCATGCGGTAGTTGTCTCGGTGCTGCTGTTCTTGGCGGCGCTGCAGTGTGGGCGAGCGATCTTTGTGGCGAACGTGAGCTATCTCGATCTCCCGCGGTATGCGGCGGGAACGGAACGGGCACCCTACCAGGATCGCGTGGCGATGATGCCGTTTCTGCGGTGGGCGGAGCGAAGCGCCTGGATGGGGCGGGCAGCAGCGTCCATCAACCGCAGCGAGCAGGCGACCCCGCAGCACGCGTCGAAGCCGGAGGTGATGGGGCCGGAGAAGCTGGCGTCGGTGCTGATTGGGTGCGTGTCGGTGATGGTGATGACCTTTGCGGCGACGGCCGTGACTTGGCGGCGGTTCCCGGAGATGCCGTGGCTGGGCGGCGTTCTGGTGCTCGCGATCCTGTATGCGAGCTATGCGGCGCGGGCGGAGTTGAACCTCTGGTACCCGTACGATCTGCCGCACTTCGCCGTCTTTGGACTGGCGACAATCGGGATCCTGGAGGGGCCGTGGTGGCTGTTCTTCGCCTGTTTTCTTCTGGATATTCCCATTCGCGAAACCTCCATTTACCTGTCGCTCTTAGGAGCCGCGGTGGCCTATCGGCGGCGCGATCTGCGCGTGGTGACAGGCATTGCGTTGGTGGTGGGACTGGCGTGGCTGCCGGTGCGGCTTGCGGTGACGCACCATTTCGCGCACAACGCCAACGAGGTAGGGGTTCGATGGCGCCAGATCGCGCACGCCGTCACCGATCCGCTGCACTGGCCGCAGGTGGCAAGCGCGGGCGGATTTCTGCTGGTCCCGCTGCTGCTGGGCCGGCGCTGGCTCCGGCCGGATCAGCGGACTTTTTTGCTGGCGGCAGCCCCGTGTGTGCTGGTGACGCTGATCTTTGGGCTCTGGTATGAGTCACGGATCTTTGGGGAGTGGACGGTGGCGATCGCCCTTCTGCTGGCCGACGAGGTGAGAGGGATGTGGCGCGCCGCGGGCGTGGCGGAGGGGGCGTGTACAACGTGAGCAGAGGTGAGAAGAGGTCCATGGTTCGGGGAGTCTGTTTGCGCGTGAGTCTTGCGGTGTCGGCGGTCAGTCTGCTGCTGGCGCTGCCTGCCGGAGCCCAGCGTGGGCGTGAAGCGGCGGGCGGCGAGGAACGGGCGGCGCGGGCGATGGAGGCGGCGCGCAAGAGCCCGCTGGAGCTGCACGCGTTTTTGGAGCGCATGCCGAAGGGCGCGGACCTCCACATGCACCTGAGTGGGGCGGTGTATGCGGAAACCTTCATCGCCGATGCCGCAGCCGATAACCTCTGCGTGGATCCCGTGGCGCTGAGCCTGGTCAAGAACGTGGGCACGACCAAAAGCCTTCCGCCGCAACCGGTATGTCCGGAGGGCGCGGTAGCGGCCGCGAAGGCGATGAACGACTTTCACCTGTACGACGGTCTGATCGACTCGTTTTCGATGCGGTCGTTTGTGCCGCGGGCGGGGTTCAGCGGGCACGACCAGTTCTTCACCAGCTTCGACCGGGTGAACGGCATCTCCAAAGCGCACCTGGGCGAGTGGCTGGACGAGGTGGCGTCGCGCGCGGCAGCGCAGAACGAGCAGTATCTCGAGATCATGCACACGCCAAGCTTCGCGGCGGCGGCGAAGCTCGGCCGCGAGATGGGCTGGGCGGAGGGCGACGCGGTCGACCAGGGCGGAGCGCTGCGGACGGGACCGAACGCGCGTGTGGGCGAGGCGCAGCAGGATCTCGCGGGGACCGATCGCGCATCGCTCGGCAGGATGCGCGACGCGCTGCTGGCGAAGGGTCTGCGGGAGGAAGTGGCCGTCGACCGCAAGGAGATGGCGGACGCGATGGCCGATCGGAACCGCATCGAGCACTGCGGCGAGGCGCGCGCGCTGCCTGGCTGCTCGGTAACGATCCGGTGGATCTATCAGGTGCTGCGGGCGTTTCCGCCGGAGCAGGTCTTCGCGCAGACGCTGCTGGGCTTCGAGGTCGCGACGGTGGACCCGGATGTGGTGGCGATCAACCTGGTGCAGGCGGAGGATCGGCGGGAGGCGATGGCAGAGTATGGCCGGCAGATGCGCATGATCGCGTACCTGAAGACGGTGTACCCGAAGGTGCACGTCACGCTCCACGCGGGCGAGCTGGCGCCGGGGCTGGTGCCGCCAGGTGGTCTGCGCTTCCACATTCGCGAGGCGATCGATGTTGCCGGGGCGGAGCGGATCGGGCACGGAGTGGACGTGATGTACGAGACAGACCCGCAGCAGCTGCTGAAAGAGATGGCGGAGCGGCATGTGATGGTGGAGATCAATTTGACGTCAAACGACGTGATTCTGGGGGTCACAACGAACCGGCACTCGTTTCCGGAGTATCGCGCAGCGGGCGTGCCGGTGGCGCTTTCGACCGATGACGAAGGGGTGAGCCGGATCGACCTGACCCATGAGTACGTGCGCGCGGCGGTGGATTTCGGGCTGACCTACGCGGATCTCAAGACCTCCGCGCGAACGTCGCTTGAGCACGCGTTTCTGCCGGGGTCGAGCCTGTGGGCCGCGCCGGACAGGTTCGACCGTCTGAACGCCGCGTGCGCGGGAACGGTGATCGGGGCCGAGGATCCGAAAGGTGGATGCCTCCAGTTTCTCGAGGGCAGTGCAAAGGCGGCGCAGCAATGGGAGCTGGAGCACCGGTTCCGTGTGTTTGAGGCGAATCTGCCGTACCAGAACGGCTCGCCTGAGCCATAGATTGAATTCACGTCGAATTGAGGGTATGTCGATGGCCTTCTTCTGGGGTGCTGCGTAGAAAGAGAGC
>CALMVL010000045.1:4208-20081 GCA_937873265.1 uncultured Granulicella sp. | reverse complement strand
TCGAATTGAGGGTATGTCGATGGCCTTCTTCTGGGGTGCTGCGTAGAAAGAGAGCAGCAGGTATCTCAGACCGAACGTTTGGGTGGGGAGCCTCGCAGCCCGTATCGCTTCCGACGTCCCCGGACGCCTCGGGCATGTCCGATCCGAGCAAGGTGATCTTCGTGCTTCCCGTCCGCTCGGCCGCGAGGGTGGGTGCGTTGGAGAGGACGGAGGGCGAGGTGATGCCCACGGTCACCATGCGGGTGGCGAAGACCGACAGCGCCGAGGTCCTCGTCTATACCTTCCACAATGCCATCATGAGCGGGCTGCAGGTGGGGGAAGCCAAGGTGTCTGCAACAATGTCCTTCCAAAGTGTGTCGGTGACCTACGAATTCGAGCAGCCTGCGTCGGCGAGCGGTGGGAGTGGGTGGGATCTTGGTGGTTCGAGCACGGAATGAGCCGGGTAGAGTGCTTTGCACATGGAGAGGAGGCGAGGTAACCGCCTCCCTTTTCCGGCGTGCCCGATAATGGCTCTACGTGTACTGAGAGGTTTGTTCCTTGTCGAGAGAGTCAGCGTCCCGCAGTGATTTGCCGTCCGTCCGGAGTCGGGCGCGGTGGGTCGGCCGAAGACTTCACCGACTTTGCATGGGGCTCCTGATCTTGATGGCGGCTTCGAGTTGGACACAAACGCCGGGAACGCCGCAGGACAACGTGCTGGAAGGGTGGCGTGCGCAGCGGGCAGCGGAACTGAGCACCGCCGATGGATGGCTGTCCCTGGTTGCACTCGAGTGGCTAAAGCCAGGAGAGACGTCGGTGGGGTCCGGGGACCGGAACGCGGTGCGGCTGGCGCATGGGCCGGCGATGCTCGTGAACCTGCGCCAGGAGAATGGCAAGGTGAGTGTGGAGGAGCACGATGCGAGCCTCCGGCTGGACGGTGCGCCGGTCCCGAGAGGGGCGGTGGTTGCCGTGGACGACGGTCGTGCCGGCCAGCTGCGCAGCGGAGACCTGTTGTTGCTTGTGATCCGGCGGGGAGACCGGCTGTATCTCCGCGTGAAGGATGCGAGGTCGCCGACGCGGGTACATTTCCGGGGGCTGAGCTGGTACCCGCCGGAACCACGGTTTCGGGTGGCGGCGCGGTGGGTGCCGAGCGCGACTGGACACAGGGTGACGGTGCCCAACGTGCTCGGGCAGATCAGCCAGGAGCCATCGCCGGGTTTGGCAGAGTTCGTGCTGGACGGCAAGCGCATGCAGCTGGAGCCGATTCAGGAGGAGCCTGGGTCGTTGTTCTTTATCTTTCGGGATACGACGAGCCGGTCGACGACGTATGGCGCGGGGCGCTTTCTCACGACGGAGCTGCCGGACCATGGGTTGGCGGCGCCGGGCACGGTGGTGCTGGACTTCAATCGGGCGGTGAATCCGCCTTGCGCGTATACGCCCTTTGCGACATGTCCCCTGCCCCCGGCGGGAAATCGGCTGCCGGTTGCGATTGCGGCGGGCGAGAAACGCTACGCGCCGTGAGTTGGCGGCGCGGTTCGCCGGGCACACACCATCTCCCGCGAGCAATTTCGCCGCCATCGGCCGAGGAGGCCCTTACTACTTCCGAGGACTTCTGGGCTGCAGATCGGAAGCGGTAGGCTTTGCTGAACATGAAGGGACCCCCCGCCCCTGTCAGGCAAACCGTTTCCGGATCGAGACGCCCTTTCAGACGCCGAGGAGTCGCCCGAGAGAAACGCTTGCCGCGGCCCGGCACCATGGGGGAGGGCGAGGTTTATGGTCCAGCTTCACAGGCTCGCATCACCAGACGTAGCGCACCACCGCTTTGACACTGTTTCTCTTTGCTCCCAAGGACTGATCTGCCATGACGCTACGCCAGAACCACGCCCCCTCGACGTTTGACATCACCAGTCGCTCCATCGCGTACTTTTCGATGGAGATCGCGCTTGCGCCGCAGCTGCCGACCTACTCGGGCGGGCTGGGCGTGTTGGCGGGCGATACGCTTCGCTCGGCGGCGGACATCGGCGCGCCGATGGTGGCGGTCTCGCTGGCGCACCGTCGCGGCTACTTCCGGCAGCACCTGAGCCCGGAAGGCCAGCAGACGGAGACGGACGTGCCGTGGTCGCCGGCGGCCACGCTGCCGAGCGCGGGCAAGCGGATTGAGCTGTGGATGAACGGCCGGCGGGTTTTCGTCGAGGCGTGGCGGTTTGACGTGGTGGGCGTCACGGGGCACGTGGTTCCGGTGTTTCTGCTGGACACGGATGTGGACGGCAACCACCCGTGGGATCGCACGTTGACCGATCACCTTTACGGCGGTGACTCGTTCTACCGGCTGTGTCAGGAGACGGTGCTGGGCATGGGCGGCGTCCACATGCTGCATGCTCTGGGCTGCCGGCCGGAGGTGCACCACATGAACGAAGGCCACGCGGCGCTGCTGGCGCTGGGGCTGCTGGAAGATTGCTTCGGACCGATGGGCGGCCGGCCCCTCGCGGGGGCGACCGAGGCGGACTTCGACGCGGTGCAGCAGCAGTGCGTGTTCACCACGCACACACCGGTTCCGGCGGGACACGACCAGTTTGGCCCGGACCAGATGATGCAGATTCTCGGACCGGAGCGGTCGCGGATCATCGAGCGGGCGGGCGCACTGCACAACGGGTGCATGAACATGACGTACCTGGCGCTGCGGTTTTCGCGCTTTTGCAACGGCGTCGCCATGCAGCACGGAAAGGTGTCGCAGCACATGTTTCCAGGCCACGCCATCCATTCGGTAACCAACGGCGTGCACGCGGCAACGTGGCTTTCGCGGCCGTTTCAACGGCTGCTGGACGCGGAGATCCCGCTGTGGCGGACGGACAACGGCTACCTGCGATCGGCGTACGGCATTGCGCCCGAGCAGATCGCGGCGACGCACCGCATCAACAAGCTGCGGCTGCTGCAGGTGGTGGGCGAACGGACCGGCGTGCGCTTCGATGCGGAGGTGCTGACTTTAGGATTTGCACGGCGCGTGGCCACCTACAAGCGGGCGAGCCTGCTGTTTCACGACATCGCGCGCCTCAGCAGCATCGCGGAGAAGATCGGCGGCCTGCAGATTCTGTACGCAGGCAAGGCGCACCCGGCCGACGATCTCGGCAAGGGTCTCATTCGCGAGGTGTTTCGGGCGGCGAGCAGGGTGAAGTCGCCGTCGCTGCGGGTGGTGTACCTCGAAAACTATGACTGGGAGCTGGGTGCAACGCTGACACAGGGAGTGGACGTCTGGGTGAACACGCCGCTCCGGCCGTATGAGGCCTCGGGCACCAGCGGGATGAAGGCTGCGCTGAACGGCGTGCCGTCGCTGAGTACGCTCGACGGGTGGTGGATCGAGGGGTGCGCGGAAGGTGTGACCGGGTGGGCGATTGAGGACTGCGACACCGAGGCGGCCGAGGCGGCGAGTCTGTACGGCAAGCTGGAACACGGGATCGCGCCGCTGTTCGGCGACAGGCGCGGCTGGGCACGCATGCAGCAGCACTGCCTTGCGATGAATGGGAGCTTCTTCAATACGCAGCGCATGCTGGAGCAGTACGTCCACAATGCATATTTCCCGGCGGAGTTTGCGGGTGAGGCGGCGCGTCTGCCGGAGTTTCAGCACCAGCCGCTGCGCGAGGTGGAGCGCGAACCGGCGCTGATGTAGCCGGAGTTGCTGGTCTAGCCGAGCCAGTTGGGGTTGTGGGCCGTGCCGTCGAAGTGGGGCGTCGTTTTGAAGAGCTCGAACTCGCCGCTGGCCGCTGCGTCCGCGGTGCGGGCGACGAGCGCCTGCTGCTGCTGCGGGGTGAGCGGCTGAAAGGTGCTGGCGGCCTGAAGCGTGCTGTCGAGCACGTCGGCCTTGTCCATGCCGACGATCACGACGGAGACCGGCTGCGAGAGCGAATAGTGGATCGCGTCCCTGGGATCGACCGTGTTGCTCTTCAAAATCGGGCCGCCGCCGAAGGTCTTCATCGCGAGTACGCCGATCCCCTGATCCACGGCGACCGGCACGACCTGCTTCGCAAAGGAGCGGAAGTGCGCGTCCATCAGGTTGATGGGCATCTGCACGGTGTCGAAGTGGAAGTTGTTCTTCTTGGCCACCTCGAGCATGCGGAGGTGGACCGCAGGGTCTTTGTGGCCGGTGAAGCCGATGTAGCGGATCTTGCCGGCCTCGCGGGCGTCGCGCGCGGCCTCCATCGCGCCGCCCTTGGCAAAGATGCGGTCGGGGTCTTCCATGCGGATGACCTCGTGGAACTGCACCAGATCGATGGTGGGGGTGTGAAATCGGGCAATCGACTCTTCGAGTTGGTGGCTGTAGGCCTCCTTCGTGCGGCCGTCGATCTTGGTCATCAGAAAGACCCTCTGGCGATAGCCGTCGGCCAGGGCGGCTCCCACGCGGACTTCGGAAAGGCCGCCGTTGTAGTCCCAGCAGTTATCGAGAAAGGTGATGCCGCGATCGATAGCCGACCGGATAAGCCGGACGCTTTCCTCCTGCGTGGGCTGCTGGCCGACGTGCGCCCCGCCGAGGCCGATGGCCGAGACGCGCTCGCCGGTGGTGCCGAGCTGGCGGTAGATCATGCCGGGCGTCTCGGCTCGCTGGCTGGAATGTGCCTGGGGTGAGGAGGTCTGGGCCGTGCCGCTGGGCGCAGCGACCGCGACAAGACCGGTGGCAGCGGCAGCTTTGAGGAAGTCTCGGCGTTGCATGAGTTTTTCTCCGGGGCGAGCAAGAGATGAGATGCGGATTGCCAGGCACGCGTTAACGTCCGGACGGTGTGCTCAGGTCATGCCACGTGGTTGCCCAGGGGTCGAACTCTGTGGTGTAACGACTGGCGATGCTCCGGCACGATCCTGGCGATTGACGGCGGCCTCGCCCTTGCATACCGTAGTTCTGTCGCGCGGGCCCTGAGTGAAGGAGTCTTCGATGCCCGTTGCCATTGCCCCTGTTCGCCGACCGGAGCTGCCCGCTCTCACCTCACTCCGCTTCGTTGCGGCCTTCTGGGTGGTTCTGTTTCATGTGCACGAGATCGGGCTGAACCGCGGCGGGTCGGCGGCGTACCTCGATTTCGCGATGCTGGGGTATCTTGGCGTCTCCTTCTTCTTTGTTCTTTCCGGGTTCATCCTGGTGTACGTCTATGCCGGCCGGGTGGTGGCCCCCCGGCGCTTCTGGCAGGCGCGGTTTGCCCGCATCTATCCCGCATACCTGTTTTCGCTGCTGGTGTCGCTGGGCGGCCTCTTCTACTTCTGGCCGGTAACCCGGAAGCAGCACCTCGAAGTCCTGACGCTGACCACCTATCCGTTGCTGCTGGAGGCGTGGTTTCCCAAGCTGCTGCTGCTGTGGAACCCGGTGGGGTGGAGCCTCTCGGTGGAGGCGTTCTTCTACCTGCTGTTTCCGTTTGTGCTGCCGCGGCTGGAGCGGCTCCCATGGCCGCGGCTGCGGCTGGCAATCCCGGCGTTCTGGTTGGCGAGCGTTGCCCTCACGGGCGGCTACATGCTGCTGCGGCCCGATGGCGCGGCATGGCCGACGTCCGCGGACAACGGGATGTTCTGGCTGGGGGTGGTGAAGCTGAACCCGCTCGTGCGTCTGCCGGAGTTTCTGCTGGGCATGGGCGTGGGTCTGCTGTTTCTGCGGCTGCCGGCCCGCGCGCGGAGCTGGCCGGTTGGCCTTGGCGCGGCGCTTCTGTTTGCCGGCATCGCCCTGCAGCGGTGGATTCCCTACCCGATGCTGCACTCCGGCCTGCTGGGGCCGGCCTTCGCGCTGATGATCTTCGGCTTCGCAACCCAGCCGGCGTGGGCGGGGTTCCTTCGCTGGAAGCCGCTGCTGCTGCTGGGCGAAGCGAGCTACAGTTTGTACCTGCTGCACGGGTCCGTGATTGTGATGGCGCTGGTGATGTTTGGGCGGTCGCCCAACCGGATGGCCGTCACCGTCGGGGCGGTCGCTGTTGCGATCGGGGTGTCCGTGCTGGTGTATCTGCTGCTCGAAAATCCGTTGCGCCGCCGGCTGCACCCCCGCTATGCGACGCCGATGGTTCCCGAGCCGGAGGCGGCGGTTCGGGAGTCGCAGATGCAGTAACGGCCGCCCAGCATGTCACGCGCGCCGGATCGCCCCGGTTGCGGTCGTGCGTGGGGCGCGGTAGTTCATGCTGGCGTGCTGAGGGCTGGGATGGAGAACTTTGGAGATGCGGCCGGATTCCCGCATGCGGCGGTCGGCTTCGGTCCAGGTAGGGAGGTTGGGAGTGGGCTGGGTCCAGTGGGCGACGGAGGCCTCGTCGCACCAGTGAAGGAGGTGGGGCATGGCGGCTTTGTGGGCGCCGGATGTCATGTACGCGCGCATCGATCGCTCGGAGTCCCAGAGGGTCATGGTCCAGAAGGTCCAGCTGCGGTCGGCAAGGAGGGAACCGGTGAGGAACCCGGGAGCCCTCTGCACCTGGCGGTTCGACCGAACTGCGTGCCACGCGAACTGGGGTAGAAAGCGGAAGCTGCGAATGCGGAGGCGCGTAAGGCTGACGAAGGTGGGCATGGGTTTGGGATGAGCGCAAGGTAGCAGAGGGCTGCAACATGGCCACTCGACCGCGAACGAAGCGCCGCTTGCCGCACCTGCACTTACCCGAATGCCGGTGGTGCGCGAAGCAGGGCTTTGCAGGTCGACGAGGGCGGTCCCGTCAGGTGGGCTTGGTGAGGACGCGGTGGCCGATGTCGCGGCGGAGCTGCATGCCGGGGAAGTGAAGTCGGTCGACCGCCGCGTAGATTTTGCCGAGCGCGGCTTCAAGTGTTTCGGCCGCCGTGGCAACGGCGAGGACGCGGCCTCCGGCAGTGACGAGTTCGCCACTGTTCCCTTCGGCGGTGCCGCAGTGGAAGACGTGCACGGCGGTGGGGTCGAGGGTAGCGGGAACGGTTTCGAGGCCGGTGATCCGCTGTCCTTTCTCCGCGGACGCCGGATATCCGGCGCTGGCGAGGATCACGGAGGCGCTGGCGTCCCTGCTGAGTGAGGGTGCGAAGCCGGGGGGGAAGCCGTCGACGGCGGCGTTCAGAAGGTCGAGCAGCGGTGTTTCCAGGCGGAGCAGGAGGGCCTCGGTTTCGGGGTCGCCGAAGCGGGTGTTGAACTCAAGCACCATGGGGCCGAGCGGCGTGAGCATCACGCCGACGAACAGGACGCCAGTGAAGGGCGTGCCCTCGGAGCGCATGCCGTCCACGGTGCGCTGGGCGATGGCGGCGAGCGTGGCCTGGAGGGCGGGCGGCAGAAGGCGGTCGGTTGAAACGGCGCCCATGCCGCCGGTGTTCGGCCCGGTGTCGCCCTCGCCGATGCGCTTGTGATCTTGCGCAGCGGCAAGCGGGAGAGCGGTGGTGCCGTCGCACAGGGCGAAGAACGAGATCTCTTCGCCGGTGAGGAACTGTTCAAGGACGAGCGTCGTTTCGGGCGCGCCGGTCAGCGTGCCATCAAAGAGGCCGCGAGCGGCCGCGAGCGCTTCGGCGTGGCTGTTGGCGATCAGAACGCCTTTGCCAGCGGCGAGGCCGTCCGCCTTGACGACGACGGGGGTCTGAAAACGCGGGAGCTCTTCAGCGACCTCGGCGAGCGCCGTGCAAACCGCATGCGCGGCCGTCGGGATCTCGTGCCGGCGCATGAACTCCTTGGCGAAGGACTTGGAGGTTTCGAGCATGGCGGCGTCCCGGGTGGGTCCGAAGACGCGCAAGCCGTGGTGTTGCAGCGCATCGGTGAGACCGAGCGAGAGAGGCAGCTCGGGGCCGATGACCACAAGGGCGGGCCGCTCGGCCAGAGCAAGCTGGACGATGGCGGCACGATCGGTGACGGGGATTGGCAGGGTGCGCGCGAGCGTGGCGATCCCGGGATTTCCAGGCACGCAGAGGATGTCGGTGTGGGCCGAGCGGCTCAGCGCCCAGACGAGCGCGTGCTCGCGGCCACCGCCGCCGATGACGAGAATCTTCAAGGGGAGCTCCTGGGGCACGGCGCGCCTCTGGGCCACTTCGAGGGCAGCACCCTCGCTTTCGAGCTTTGGCTGGGCGTCGACGGTGATTCTTGCAGGTGTCTCTATACTACGGGCATGGATGGTGGGGGGTTGAAGGGGAATCTCGATCTGTCGCCTGCCGCGGCAACGGCGGCTGCCAGCACGATCGGCAGTTCGCCCAGGCAACGACCCGAACGCGATGCACCCCGGCAGCGGCCAGGACGCGAGGTGTGGCGGTACTTCGGGCCGGCGTTTGTGGCGTCGGTCGCCTATATCGATCCCGGCAACTTTGCCACAAACATCCTCGGCGGCAGCCAGTTCGGTTATCGGCTGCTGTGGGTCTTGCTGTGGTCGAACGCCATGGCCATCCTCATTCAATACCTTTCGGCCAAGCTGGGGATTGTTACCGGTCGAACGCTGCCGGAAAACTGCCGAGCCCACTTTTCTCGGCCGATGACGATCGCCCTGTGGATCGCGGCGGAGATTTCGGCCATTGCGACGGATTTGGCCGAGTTTCTCGGTGCCGCCATCGGCCTCGATCTGTTGGTCGGCCCTTGGTTCGGCGCTCATGGATGGGGGCCGACCCAGAGCCTGTTCGCCGCGGCGCTGGTTGCGACGATTGCCGTGTTTGCCATCCTGGCGCTTGACCTGCTCGGCTTCCGTTGGCTCGAGCGCGGCGTGATGGCGTTTGTCGGCGTGATCGGTCTTTGCTACGGATTTGAGGTGCTTCTGGTCCATCCGAACTGGCGGATGGTCGTCGTTTCCACTGTTTTGCCGACGCTTGATCCGCGAGCGGTGCGCGGCAGTCTCTTCGCGGCGGTCGGCATGCTGGGCGCAACGGTGATGCCGCATGTGGTGTACCTCCATTCCGCGCTGGTGCAGCCGCGCCTGCGCACGATGGCGGTAGCGCCCGAGCGCCCCAAGGTCGGCCTGCTGCGGGAGTATCTCCGGTTTGAACTGGTGGACGTCTTCGTTGCCATGAACGGCGCATGGCTCATTAATTCGGCGATGATCGTCATGGCGGCGGTGGCGTTCGCCCATTCCGGGCTCGCTGCGCCAACCATCCAGGACGCCTATCGCACCCTCGGTCCTCTTCTGGGACGCGGGGCGGCCGTCGTCTTCGCGGTGGCGCTGCTGTGCTCGGGGCTGTCGAGCTCGACTGTGGGCGTCCTGGCGGGGCAGGTCATCATCGAGGGATTTCTGGCGATCCGGTTTCCGATTTTTCTGCGTCGTGTCATCACCATCGTGCCCGCGTTGATCGTCATCGGCCTGGGGCGTGACCCGCTGCGCATCCTGGTTGACTCGCAGGTGTTGCTAAGCTTTACCCTGCCGTTCGCGCTCGTTCCCCTGCTGGTGCTGACGGCGCGGCCGACGGTGATGGGCGACTTCGCCAGCGCGCGCCGGACGCAGATCGCGGGTTGGGTGAGCGCAGGGATCATCCTGGCGCTGAACGGGGTGCTGCTGGCGCAGCTGATGACATAAGGCAGATAGAGCCGGATTGGCGACCTGAGACGAAGCTGGAGCGGACCGCCAAACAGCAGAAAGGCCCGCCGGGTGGCGAGCCTTCTGTGCAGGGAGCCGTGCTTAGTGAGGGCGGCTCGGTTCACTCCGCGGAGCCGTCGTCGGCGCAGGGCGGGCCTGCGTCGTTGGCGCGGGGCGCGTTTGGGTCGTCGGTGCGGGTCGGGTCGTCTCCGGTCGGGGCTGTGCCTCCGGTCGGGGTTGCGCCTCCGGTCGGGGCTGCGCCTCCGGACGGGGCTGGCTGGAGCTGGGTTGTGGGTTGGAGGGCCGCGTCGGCTGTTGCCGGACGACCGGTGCAGCCGGCGTCTGAGTCGGCCGGGTTTGCTGGACAGCCCGCTGCTGCGGCTGCTGCGGCGTCACGCGCTGCTGTTGCTGTGCCGCCCGCTGCTGTTGCTGCGCCTGGCCCTGTTGCACGGGCGCCGTGCGCTGCTCGCCCGGTCTCGCTTGTTGTGGCTGGGCCTGTGGAGTGGCCCGCGGCTGGGCGGTTTCGCGCGTTGCCTGCTGCTGGACAGGCTGAACTGGCCGTCCCGGCGTCGTTTGCCGGTTCGCTTGGGGCTGGCCGGCAAGCGGCCGCGACTGCGCGTTCGGCGTGGCGGGTTGGCCAAAGCCGTTGGGCCTGCCGGCCTGCGGGCTGGCGGGTAGGGCGTTGCTGCGCGGTGCATTCACGCTGGCGAGACGGACCGCCGGAGGTGCAACGTGCTGCGCGGCCAGCGGCTGCGCCACGGCAATGTTGGTCGGGTGACCCCCATTCTGCGCAAAGAACTGCTGCCGGTTGCTTGCCGCCGTTTGCCGCAGCTGCACCTGCGAGGCCATGGGCGGCGCATGGGTTTCGCGCATCGCCGCCAGCTCGGAGGGTCGCGGCTGCGCCTGGATGCCGCCATTGCCGCCGTTGTAACTGATGCGGTTGTATGTCGTGTTGTTGTTGATGATCACTGTCCGGTTATAGACATTGGTGATGCGCGTGTTGTCGATGCGGTTGACGGCGCGGTTGTACTGGAAGCTGTTGCCCTGCCAGAAGCCGCCCTGGTAACCATACCCGGTGTAGCCGAAGCCGTACGGAACGCCGCCGTAGAAGCCGATGTGCGGTCCCCAGAAGCCGGTGTGCCAGCGATACCGGTGGCCGTAGTAGCCCCAGTATCCGGGCGTCCACAGCGCTCCGGTGTAGGGAGCGGCGACCCATGCGCCAGGTACCCAGTAGTAGCCGGCGGGCGCATAGTTCCAATACCCGGGAGTCCACAGGTAATTCGGGTCGGGGCAGGGCGGCTGATCGTAGACCGGCAGCGGCGGTGGCGGCTGGTCGGCTTCTTCTACGGCGTCCATGCCGTTTTGCACGCCCTGATCGTAGGCGTCGGTCCCGTTATACCCGGGCTGTCCCGAGTTGCTGTCGCCATATTGGTCCTGATAGTCGGGAGCGCGCCGCTCAATGGGCGCCCCCTGTTGCTGGGGATCAGCGTATTCTTCGCCCTGAGCCTGCGACCCACTCTGCGCGCGAGCCCCCAGGACGCGCGTTCGCGCCGGCTGCCCCGCATACCCGGGTTGCTGCGGGGTCGCGACGGGCGCCTGGTTGGAGCCGTCCGCCTGGGTGCCATCCGAGGCGGCGAGATTGGCATCCGCCGGATCGCCGGTATTTTCAGCGTTGGTCAGCGTGGGCTGATTGCGATGGCAGCCGGTGATGCTCGCCGAAACAAGCGCGGCGGCAAACAGGAGTTTCCAGTGGAGGCGGTTCGTGGTGGCGTTCATCGCGTGTGATCCTTTATTTGCCTGCTCGTACTAACGCGTCCCGCGACATAAAGTTACGAGACGCCGCGCATTGAGATTCCGAAACGGCACTCTGTTTGGATGCAGGCGGGAGTGTGTGGCGGTGCTTCTGTCCCAGGGGGAGCCTGCTGTTTGTCGATGCGCGAGATCTCGTTCGGCTTGCTACCGGGCGGCATAGCTCACCGTTGCACCCGTGCGGGTGTTGGTCACCGCAAGCCCGCCATCCGCCTGGACGGCGACCTCGATCGAATGCGCGGCGTCGGGACTGCCCGGCAGATTGGCTATGTGATCCGCGCTGACGTTATGGGCGCCGGGACCTTCGGCCGTATGCAGCTGCCACAACGCCCCGCTGGTCTCGGCGGAGATGCGCGGCGCCTGGGCGACCACCTGCCAGGCGCTCGGACTCGCGCCCTTGGTCGCGCCGTTATCCATGATGGCCAGCCGGGGATCGATCGCCGCCAGCAGAGCGGGGCTGTTGGAGTGGTCGAAGCCGTGGTGGGAAACCACAAAGACATCGATCCGGCCGAGCTTGTCGACTGGACAGACCAGGGGCCGCTCACGATTCCACGTGAGATCGCCCATGTCCAGCACACGCGCGCGACCAAAGGTGAGGACAAAGCCCAGGGAGCGGTCGTTCTCCGTACCCTCGGCCGGCTTCTCGGGTGAACTCGCGCAGGCCGGATTGGTCGCGCCCGCGCCCGGCAGGGGCGACGCGAGCACGTTGCCATCGGCGGAGACGATCGTAATATCGAGCCCGGGCGTCGGCAGGTGATCGCCGGGCCGAACCGTCAGGTGCGGGATGTGGCGCTCGGCGAGAACATGGCTGTAGGCGGTGTAGCCCGCCACCGTCGGCGCGGCCGTCGGGCCCTCGGTTTCGCGGTTGGGGCCATGGTCGATGAAACGCCCGATCGGGATGCGGCTGGCAAGCTCGGGCACGCCGCCCACGTGGTCCTCGTGGAAGTGCGTAATCAGCACCGTGTCGATCTTGGTCACGCCCGCCTTCCGGCAGAGCGCGACAATGCGATCGGCATCCTCCCCGGCAACCGTTCCTGGCCGATCCTCCCAGCCGGTATCGACCAGCAGCGACTGACCGTTCGGCGCGACAAACAGCGTTGCCTGTCCGCCGTCGACGTCGGCGAAGTAGATGTTGAGGTCGGCAGATCGCTGGGCGGTGGCCTGGAAGACAGCGGGGACTGCAAGGCAGCAAAGAACGGCGAGACGTCGGAGCGAGATCATGGCTGGAGCATTCTACTGCGGAAGTGCTTTGCCCGGCTCTGGCGTTGGCTGGTCCGAGGTGGGAGCGCCGATGGTGGAGAAGAGCGATGGTCCTGCTCGTATCACGATCCCCCGGTGTGCGAACGGTACCGGACCAGGTACATGTGCCTGCTGTTCCGCACCTACCGGCCAGCCCAGGGCGGCTCTAAAATAGGAGATATGCGGACGTGCCGGCGACCAGCTCCGGAGCTGAAACGGTTTCGACGGGGGCGCCGCGATCGCGGCAGGTGAGCCACGAGACTGCCGCCGCCTGCAGCGATCCACTCCGATCCACCTGCGCGCCATCTTCCGCCGCGCGCTCGAACCGTACCGCGCGACCAGAACTGCGAGGCGCTCTGAACCAGCCCTCGAACCGGAGCCTTCTGATGTCCTCTGCACCCGTCACCGGGGCCCTGCACCCCAACAGCTTCCACGCCGAATCCACTCTCAGCTCCGGCGCGACCACCGTCCGCTACTTCCGCCTGCAGGCCCTCGAAGAGGCCATCCCCGGCCTCGACCTGGCTCGTCTGCCATTTTCCTTGCGCGTTCTGCTGGAAAATCTGCTGCGCACTGAAGATGGCAAAACGGTTACCGCCGAAGACATCCGCTTCGTCGCGCAATGGGACCCCAAAGCCGAGCCCTCCCGCGAAATCGCGTTTATGCCCGCGCGCGTGCTCATGCAGGACTTCACCGGCGTGCCCGCCATCGTGGACCTTGCCGCCATGCGCGACGCCATGCGCGCGCTCGGCGGCGACCCCGAGCGCATCAACCCGCTGCAGCCCGCTGAGCTCGTCATCGACCACTCCGTGCAGGTCGACGAATCCGGCACGGCGCGCGCCTACGACCTCAACGCCGCTCTCGAGTTTCAGCGCAACCGCGAGCGTTACGCCTTCCTCAAGTGGGGCCAGACCGCCTTCCGCAACTTCTCCGCCGTACCTCCTGGCATGGGCATCTGCCACCAGGTCAACCTCGAGTTTCTCGCGCGTGTCGTCTTTCGCACCGCGCCGGATGCGAACGGCGTGGTCACGGCCTACCCCGACACCCTGGTCGGCACCGACTCCCACACCACCATGGTCAATGGCCTCGGCGTTCTCGGCTGGGGCGTGGGCGGCATCGAGGCCGAGGCCGCCATGCTCGGCCAGCCCGTCTCCATGCTGCTTCCTCAGGTCGTCGGTTTCCGCCTCACCGGCAAGCTCCGCGAAGGCACCACCGCCACCGACCTTGTGCTCACCGTCACCGAGATGCTGCGCCGGTTCGGCGTGGTCGGCAAGTTCGTCGAGTTCTTCGGCCCCGGTATCTCGGAGCTGCCGCTGGCCGATCGCGCCACCATCGCCAACATGGCTCCCGAATACGGCGCGACCTGCGGCATCTTTCCCGTGGACGCCGAAACCCTCAGATATCTCGATCTCACGGGCCGCACCGCCGCGCAGATCGACCTCACCGAGGCCTACTTCCGCGCGCAGGGCATGTTCCACACGGCAGACGCCCCGGAAGCCGCATACACCGCCACGCTCGAGCTTGACCTCGCGACCGTCGAGCCCAGCGTCGCCGGTCCGAAGCGTCCGCAGGACCGCGTCCTGCTCTCCGAAACGCCGGCCAGCTTCGCCAAAGTGCTGCCCAGCCTGCAGGGCCCGAACGCCAACCGCCGCGCCGAGCGCCAGATGGTTCGGTGGGAAGGTGAAGGCGGGCACGCGTCGGCGACCGGCGACGTCACCAGCGGCACCGGCGCGCCCGCGCCCGAGGTCCCGGGCGTCGTGCAGGTGATTACCACAACCCACGGCCCGGAGACGGACGTGATCAAACGGCCCCTGATCGAAGAGCTCATCGGCAGCGTCGAAGAGCGCTTCGGCATCGACCCCGAACCCTACCTGCGCGACGGCTCCGTGGTCATTGCCGCGATCACCTCCTGCACCAACACCTCAAATCCCTACGTGATGATGGCCGCCGGCCTGCTTGCCAAGAAGGCCGTCGAAAAGGGCCTGCGCACGCCGCCCTGGGTCAAAAGCTCGCTCGCTCCTGGGTCGCGCGTCGTCACCGACTACTACCTGCGCGCCGGCCTTCTGCCCTACCTCGACGCGCTTCGCTTTCAGGTCGTCGGCTACGGCTGCACCACCTGCATCGGCAACTCCGGACCGCTGCCCACCGACGTCTCCAAGGCCATCGACGACCACAATCTGGTCGCTGTCTCCGTGCTCAGCGGAAATCGTAACTTTGAGGGGCGCATATCGCCCGAGGTCCGCGCCAACTATCTGATGAGCCCGCCGCTGGTCGTCGCCTACGCCCTCGCCGGCCACATCGAGCACGACTTCGAGAAGGACGCGCTGGGCCGCGACCGCGATGGCCAGCCGATCTTTCTGCGCGACATCTGGCCCACGCAGGCCGAGGTTTCCGCCGCCGTGCACGACTCGATCGACTCCGCCATGTTCCGCGCGCAATACGCCACTGTCACGGACGGGGACGGGAACTGGCAGAAGCTGAAGTTTCCCTCAGGCGACACGTACGGCTGGGAGCCCGATTCCACCTACATCCGCAAAGCGCCGTACTTCGACGGCATGCCCGCCCTGCCTACGCCGGTCGAGGACATCCACGGCGCGCGCATCCTTGCCGTACTGGGCGACTCCGTCACCACCGACCACATCTCTCCCGCCGGCTCCATCAAACTCAATGGCCCCGCTGGCAAATACCTGATGGAGCACGGCGTGAAGCCGGTCGAGTTCAACAGCTACGGCTCCCGCCGCGGCAACCACGAGGTGATGGTGCGCGGCACCTTTGCCAACGTACGCCTGCGCAACCGGCTCGCGCCCGGCACCGAGGGCGGCGTCACGCGTCTGCTGCCCGACGACGTTCCCATGTCCATTTACGACGCTTCGGTCGCCTACGCCCAGCGCGGGACGCCGCTCGGCATCCTCGCCGGCAAGGAGTACGGCTCGGGATCTTCGCGCGACTGGGCCGCCAAAGGTCCGCGCCTGCTCGGTATCCGCTTCGCCATCGCCGAAAGTTACGAGCGTATCCACCGGTCCAACCTGGTCGGCATGGGCATCCTTCCGCTGCAGTTCCTGCCCGGCGAGAGCGCCGAACAGCTCGGCCTCTCGGGCGAAGAGGTCTTCCGCATCGGCGAAAACCCCGGCGATCTCCGCGCGATGCTCGACAGCCGCCTTGCCAACGGGAAACAGATCCTGGTGCGCGCCGAAAGCGACCTCGGCCGCACCACAGAGTTCTCCGTCACCGTCCGCATCGACACGCCGCAGGAGATCCTCTATTACCAGCACGGCGGCATCCTGCAGTACGTCCTTCGTCAACTGGCAGGAAAGGCCTAGCTCACGGGACGGACACGGGCATGGAAGCCACACGGATGCTTCCATGCCGCCCGGCAGCGGCTGGCGCCAGCCCGAGGAAACCCACACGGTGC
>CALMVL010000045.1:0-4108 GCA_937873265.1 uncultured Granulicella sp. | reverse complement strand
GCTTCCATGCCGCCCGGCAGCGGCTGGCGCCAGCCCGAGGAAACCCACACGGTGCGATACACGGCCGACGCCTCCACCAGCTCCTCCAATCAGATCCGAGTAACGTGCGTCGCCTTCTTGCTACCGCGCTTTCTCTGCTGCTCTACCTGATTCGGCATCCGACGGTTGCGCCGATCTGTTTGTTTTGCCGGCGATGCCTTCGGCTACCTTGATATTGTGCGCAACTCCGCCGGTAAACCCGGCTTCCGCTTCGACGGCATTCACGGCACCAACGGCTTCCGTGCCCCGGTTATTCGTTCGCCGCTTCCACCAGGAACTGCTCCAGCTTTCCTTCCGGCATGGTGTACGTGGTCACCGTGATCCTCCGCGTGCCCAGCCGCACGGCAAACGCCCGAAAGGTCATTCCCCCCCGCAGGGCCTCCCCGGTCTGCCGAACCTCGGTCACGGGCCCCAGCGGCTTCAGGCTCGACGCGAAATCCCCAATCGCCTCCTTTGAGAAATAAAAGTTGCCGTCCGCCGTCAGCAAGGATCGGTCGAGCTGCCCCCGCTCCAGCCCATTCAGCATCGCCCGAACCTGCGCTTCCGCGGCCGCTGCCGCTGTCCCGGCAGAAGCAGCCGCCGGCGCCAGCAACATCGGCACCAGCGCCCGCGCAATTGCCTCCGCCGCCCCGCTTGCCTCCTGGTTGGTCAGCACCGCCACCGCGACCCGTTCATCCGGCAGCAGCGTGTTCTGCGCCACAAAGCCGCCCACCTCGCCGGAGTGCGCAATCACCCGGTGCCCCGCCTCACTCGTCACGTCCACCGCCAGACCGTAGTGGCTGCCTGTGCCGTCGCGCAGCTTCACCTCCGTCTCCATCGCGTCGTAACTGGCCGGCGCGAGCAGCGTCCGGTCCAGCATGCTGAGGTCCCATCGCAGCAGATCGCCGACCGGCATGGCGAGGGTCGCGTCGCCGAAGTACCATCCGGGAGCTTCAAGGATCGCCGGCCGCAGCGGTCCGAGCGCGTTGCGCAGATATCCCTGCGGCTCGACCCGCGCCCGGTCCGTATCCAGGTTCAAAACATTCTGTAACCCAAGCGGTTGCAAAACTCGCGTCGACAGAAACTGCGGAAACGGCATGCCGCTCGCCTTTTGCACAATCAGCGCCGCCAGCACGAAGTTCGTATTCGAGTACTGCCAGCGCGTGCCCGGCTCGAAGTCGAGCGGCTTCTCCGCCCACTCGTGCACCAGCTTCACGGGGTCGGTCGGGTGCGTCCACGCCGGAATCGTGTAGTCCTGCGGCGCATAGTCCGAGTAGCCGCTGGTGTGCGACAGCAGCATCCGCAGCGTCACCTCATTGGCCCGCGTCAGCTCCGGAAACCAGCGCGCCACCGGATCCTCGATCGACAGCTTGCCATCTTGCTGCAGCAGCAACACGCAGGCCGCCGTGAACTGCTTGGAGATCGATCCCACCGGGTAATGCATCGCCGGCGTCGCCGCCAGCGGCGGAGCCAACCGCGCCTGCCCGAAGGCCGCCGTGTACACCACCCTGCCGTTCTGAACCAGACCCACCTCCGCTGAAGGAACGCCGGTCCTGCCGAGGACCCCGGCAACCGCCGCATCCACCTGCTGTCGCAGCGCCGGCGCAAGCGCGTCCGTCCCCACGATTGGAGGAGCAAGCTGCTGCGCGAAGGCAAGCCCGGGCACGAGAGCGGCAACGGCGAACAGACCCATCCGAAAGACCATGCGCCTAGTATGCGGCAGGTGCGCCCGCGCGAACGAGGTACTCTTGTGATCATGGATCACAGGTGGTTGGCGGTACCGTTGTTGGCAAGTGTCTTCTACCCGGCCGCCCTCATGGCGCAAGGGACGCCGGCGCAGTCCTTGCTGGTTCTTTCCAAGCACGACCGAACGCTCGCGATCGTCGATCCGGGAACGCTCCAGGTAGTCAGCAGAGTGCCCGTCGGCGACGACCCGCATGAGGTCATCGCCTCCTCCGACGGCCGCACCGCCTACGTCTCAAACTACGGCTTCGGCCGCTTCCACACGCTCGCCGTCGTCGATCTCACCACCGCCAAAGCGCTGCCCTCCATCGATCTCGGCCCGCTGAACGGGCCGCACGGCCTGTTCTTTGTCGGCGGCGAGACCTGGTTCACCGCCGAAGGCGCAAAGGCGATCGGCCGCTATGACCCGGCCTCGAACAAGATCGACATGATCCTCGGCACGGGGCAAAACCGCACGCACATGATCTGGGTCTCCGCCGACGCGCAGCGCATCATCACCACCAACGTCAACTCGGGCACGGTCAGCCTGATCGCCAAAGAAGAGGTCCGCGCACCGACTGGAATGAGACCGTCGTCAAGGTCGGTCACGGCTCCGAGGGCTTCGACGTCTCGCCCACTGGCCGCGAGCTGTGGGTCGCCAACGCCGGCGACGGCACCATCTCCGTCATCGATCTCGCCTCGAACTCGGTCGTCGCCACCCTCCAGGCGGACGTCCCCGGCGCGAACCGGCTGAAGTTCACCCGCGACGGAAAACGCGTTCTGGTCTCGGCCCAGGGCATCGTTGTGCTGGATGCCGCCACACGCTCCGTCCTCAAGCGCATCCCAACCGGCGAAGGCGCGGGCGGCATCCTCATGTCGCCCGACGGAACGCGTGCCTACGCCTCCTGCTCGCGCAGCAACTACGTTGCTGTCATCGATCTGGCGACGCTGACAGTCGTTGGCAAGGTGCAGGCCGGCGACGAGCCTGACGGCCTCGCGTGGGCGACCCGGCAATGAACGGCGGTCATCGCGAAGCAGCGCCGGCGCCTTGCTCGCCGATGGCGATTTGGGCGCATGGGGTCCTCTGCGCGGCGGCGCTTCTTCTGGCGACAGCCGCTCCCGCCCAGGAGCGCGTCCTGATCGACGCCACCGCGCCCACCACACCGCTGCCCCACTTCTGGGAGCAGAGCTTCGGCTCCGGCCGAGCCGTACTTACCCTGCGGGAGGACTGGCGCAACGATCTCCGGGCGATGCGCGCCACCACCGGCATCCGCTACGTCCGCTTCCACGCCGTCCTCGACGATGACATGGGCGTCTACACCGAGGACGAGCACGGCAATCCCCTCCTCAATTTCGCCTACGTGGACCACGTCTACGACGGCCTGCTCGCCAACGGCGTTCGCCCGCTCGTCGAGGTCTCCTTTATGCCGCGACGGCTCGCCTTCAACCCCGATTCGCTCCACTCCTTCTGGTACAAGCCAGACGTTTCGCCGCCTAAGAGCTGGGAGCGCTGGGACGCGCTGATCGCCGCCTTCGCTCAGCACCTCGTCACGCGCTACGGCATCGACGAGGTCGCCCAGTGGCCGTTCGAGGTGTGGAACGAGCCCAATATTGACTTCTGGGTCGGTGTTCCCCGCCTGGAAAGCTACGAGGAGCTCTATGACCACACGGCCCGCAGCCTGAAATCCATCAGCCCCCGCCTTCGCGTCGGCGGTCCCGCCACCTCTGCCGCTGGCTGGATTCCTGAGTTCCTCACCCACACCCGCCAAAACAATGTCCCCGTCGACTTTGTCTCCACCCACGGCTACTCCAACGAGGACTTCCCCGCACTCTTTCCCGAGCTCCCCGGCGGCCTCAAGGCCGTGCCCTACAACGAGCGCACCGCGAAGGTCATGCGCAAGGTCCGCGAGCAGATGGCAGCCGCGGGCGCCGCCGGCAAACCTCTCTACTGGACCGAGTGGAAC
Organism: uncultured Granulicella sp.; assembly: GCA_937873265.1. Taxonomy (GTDB): domain Bacteria; phylum Acidobacteriota; class Terriglobia; order Terriglobales; family Acidobacteriaceae; genus Edaphobacter. Next base: position 404 of record CALMVL010000045.1, on the reverse strand, counting down.
CCGGCCGGACAGGACGGTGGCTTCGATTCCACCTACATGGCCGTCGGCGTCGCGGATATGATCCGCCAGTGCGACGGCCTCGCCGACCTGGTCTCCTTCTGGACCTTCTCCGACGTCTTCGAGGAGAGCGGCCCCATCCCGCACCCCTTCGACAATACCTACGGCATGCGCGCCGAAGGCGGCATCAATAAGCCTGCCTTTTATGGGTACGGTCTGCTCCACAAGCTGGGCGACCGCCGTCTCGCCAACTCCTCCGAGAATGTGGTCGTCACCCAAACCCCCGACGGATCCCTCGTCATCGCCGCCTGGAATCTCGTCAACCCCCGCCCCCCCCCCCCCCCCCCCCCCCCCCCCCCAACCCCCGCCCCCCCCCAGAACCCCCCCGCCCCCCCCCCCCCCCCCCC
>CALMVL010000044.1:1112-36548 GCA_937873265.1 uncultured Granulicella sp. | reverse complement strand
GGCATCGTCACAGGCCGGTAATGTTGTAGCCGCAGTCAACATAGGTGGTTTCGCCGGTGATGCCGCTGGCGAGGGAACTGGAAAGAAACAGGGCCGTGTTGCCGACTTCGAGGGGATCGACGTTGCGGCGCAGTGGGCCGCGCTGCTCGACAGCGTTGAGGATCTGGGTGAAATCGGAGATGCCGCGGGCGGCGAGGGTCTTGATCGGGCCGGCGGAGATGGCGTTCACACGGATACTCTGCGGGCCGAGGTCGGCGGCAAGGTAGCGGACCGTGCTTTCGAGCGCGGCCTTCGCGACGCCCATGATGTTGTAATTGGGAAAAACCTTCTCCGCCCCGTAATACGTGAGGGTAAGGATAGATCCGCCCTGCGGCATAAGCGGGGCGGCGGCTCGGGCCAGCGCGATCAACGAGTAGACGCTGACGTCGTGGGCGATGCGGAAGTCCTCGCGGGTGGTGTTAAGGACGGTGTTCTTGATATTTGGCGCAAAGCCGATCGAGTGGACGACGGTGTCGATCTGGCCGAAGGCGTCTTTGAGCTGGGCGAAGACTCGGTCGATCTGCTCGTCGGAGGAGACGTCGCACTGGAAGAGGCGGCCGGTGTCTCTTTGGCCGAGGTCTTCGAGGAGTTGCTCGGAGTCTTTCTGGAGGCGCTCCGACTGGTAGGAGAGGGCGAGGGTGGCTCCGGCTTCGGCCAGCTTCTGGGCGATGGCGTAGGCGATGGAACGCTTGTTGGCGAGGCCGAAAACGACGGCAACTTTGCCCTTCATATCAATCATGGTTCGGTGGACTCCTCGGGGTGAAACCGAGGCTAAGGATAGCAGCGCGACGCGGTCGGTGCAGTCCCGGACGCCGAGTTTAAGGCGAGACGCGTACATGTGTCGGGCGTCAGGGTCGGAACGAGCCGCTTGGGTGTAGGCGAGGGAGGCTTCAAGGTGGCCGACGCTGCGGAAGGGGCGAGATCGAAGGAGCGAAGCCGGGGTGCTGCGACCATCGCAAAGGTCTCACGAGATGAAGCTCGGCTTGTTGTACTTCGCTGCGGTATTCCTGCCTCGCCGGAGCGGCCCCTGCCCCGACGAGGAGACCGAGTTCCCGCTGTTTCAGCACCCGTTTGGCTGTCGTGCACAGCGCCTTGGGCGCAGACCCCGAAAGTTGGTTACTTGTGCGCGTGCTCTAACCGGCCTGGGCGACAAGAATGAGGTCGAAGGCCTTCCAGGTAGCCTCGGGGAGATCTACCTCCGTGGCCTTCAGATTTTCCTCCAGGTGGGGGATAGCGCCGGTGCCAGGAATGGGAACGACGACCGGCGAGCGGTGGAGCAGCCAAGCCAGAGAGAGTTGGTTGACCGTGAGCCCATGTTCGCGGGCGAAGTTGCCGATAGCGTGCCCGGGGGCATCCAGGCGGCCCTTGTCTTTGCCCGCATTGAGCGGGTACCAAGGGAGAAAGGCGATACCCTGCTCCGCGCAGAAGTTGAGGGTGGGCTCTGACTTGCGTTCCATGAGGTTGTACTTGTTTTGGACGGAGACGATGGGAATAATTGTTTGCGCCTTCTCGATCTGTTCGGGTGTCACTTCGGAGAGCCCGATGTGGCGGACCTTGCCTTGCTGCTGCATCTCTTTGAGCGCGCCAAGGGTCTCCTCGATCGGAACGGTGGGATCGATGCGGTGAAGTTGGTAAAGATCGATGCGCTCCAGGCGGAGACGGCGGAGGGAGAGCTCGACGGACTGGACGAGGTAGTCAGGCCGGCCGAGTGGTTTGGACTTGGCGGGCGCGGTGCGGGTGAGGCCGCCTTTTGTGGCGATGACGAGGCCAGCGGGATACGGGTAGAGAGCTGCGGCGATGAGCTCTTCGGCGATGTGCGGGCCGTAGGCGTCGGCGGTGTCGAGGAGATCGATTCCCAGCTCGACGGCTCGGCGGAGGAGGCGGATGGCGGCTTCGCGACCCATCGGCGGCTCGCCCCAGGCTCCTTCGCCGACAAGGCGCATCGTGCCGTACCCAAGTCGGTGAACAGGGAGATCGCCTCCGAGGAGGAAAGTGTCGGAGGTCATGACGAGTTGGATGCGAAGGCTGTAGCGCATGAGTTGATGCGCAGGTACCATCATCCGGCTAAAGGTGGACTCTTCAATGCGCTGCGTCCCAGTCGGGACGGGACGCGTGGATCGGCCTAGCTGACCAGCCAGTCATACTGCTCGTCGGAAAGGGGGACAACGGAAAGGCGGAACTGACGAAAGAGCAGGGAATCTGCGAAGAGGGGCGAGGCGCGCATCTCCGCAAGGGTCTTGGAATGTTTCAGGGGCTTACCGGAACGAATGCGAACCTGCGGGTTCTTGGGGTCCGCAGCATCGACCGAAACAACAGTGGCGGTGCCTACCGCGGCTTTACCGGTGTTGGAGTGGTAGACAACGAGGCGTTCGCCTTTCCTCATCGCGCGGAGGTTGGCCAGGGCTTGAGGGTTCTTGATGCCGTCCCACGTAGTTTCGCCGTCGCGGACAAGATCATCAAAGGAGTAGGCGTCTGGTTCGGACTTCAGCAGAAAGGGCATGAGGACCTCAGAGCTTTATCTTACTTTCAAGGCTCCGCAACTTAACCACCGAGGTCGATGAGGTGAACGTGCGGCAGTGGCTGGCCGAGAAAGTGGGGTCCGAGGCGCTGGAACTTTTCGACCGAATCAGTGGCATAGAACGTGCACCGAGGCGTTGCGGCCGAGGCGACAGGAGCACAGCGAAGATGGACGGCGACGGCTTGAGCGGTGGCTGCGGCGGAGTCGATGATGCGGAGAGGTCGACCGAGCGCGGCGAGGGTTTGTTCGATCTCTGCCCGCAGCAGGGGGTAGTGGGTGCAGCCAAGCAGCAGGGTTCGGGCGTGGGGTGCGTCCGAAAGAGCTTCGGTGAGATAGATGCGAAGAATCTGGAGCGTTACCGCTTCGCGGAGGTTGGCGGCTTCGCGGGCGACGGGGTCGGGATGCGCGGCGGCAGAGAGCCAGCCCTCCTCGACCAAGGGAACAAGCAGCGGGCAGGCCTTTTCGGTCGCGGTTAAGCCGAGGTCCGTCAGGGCATGTAAATAGGCATGCGAGTGGACCGTGGCGGCAGTGGCGAGCACGAGGACCTCGGCAGCCCCGTTAGAACGCTGCCCGAGCGAAATGGCGGCGCGCGCCGCTTCGGCCCCCGGCTGGACAACGCCGAAGACGGGCACGGGCGCCGAGGCCGTGCGCATCTCCGGCAAGGCAAGGGCCGTGGCGGTATTGCAAGCAATCACCAGCAGATCCGCCCCCTGCTCTATAAGGAAGCGGGTTGCGGATTCGGCGTAGCGGGCGACAGTTTCGCGGGATTTTGAGCCGTACGGGAGGCGGGCGGTATCGCCGAGGTAGAGGTAGTTGGCGGCCGGCACGTGCGCGAGCAGGGCGCGTAGTACGGTGAGACCGCCAAAGCCGGAGTCAAAGACGCCGATGGTGAGGGAATCAGCAGTCATGGTTGCTGGCTGGGCTGGGATGCCGGTTGTGGGACGTCTCCCACCAGGTCGTTCGAGGGTTGGGTGGGGTGGATGGCCGTGTCGTCGACCGGGTAGGTGCGTAGAAGGTCGGCATGACCGGCGAGGGTTTCGCGGGGCTGGCCGTCGACCAGAAAGCGGACCTCCATCAGGTCGGGTATGTTGGCGTGCAGGGTTCCGATCATCGACCGGATGGTAAGGTCTTCGACCTCGATGCCGGACGGGTGGTTCTCGGCAAATGAAGCTCGCAGATTGATAACAGCGACCTCGCCGGTGGACTTCGGCAGCATGCCGGAGCTCGCGGCGGCTGCTGGTGGGTTGGTAATGGGAAGGGCGAGCAGGAAGACGTCGTCCACAGCGGCTCCAGTCTGCAGCGGGTGTTTGGAGTCGGGCAGGCTGTAATCGTTGAGGAGGTGTTCGAGCAGGGCGCGAGCGCGCGTCGTGGGCTCCTGCGGGAGCGCGTAACGGCGCGTCGCCTCGTACACCGAGCCGTCCGCATCGTTGGCGAGCAGGACGGGAATTCCTTCCTCGCTTGCGGAGGTCGGGGCGGCAATGGGAGTGTTGTCGGCGGGAGCGGACAGGCGATCGTGCGCCTGCTGGCATCCGCGGAGAAAGATGGTGGTAAGAAGGATGGTGCCGCCGACGAGCGACCAGAACAGAATGCGCTGGTAGCGGGGGATGGTGGACGGTAGCCTGAGACGCTCAAACGCGTTAGGGGGAAGCCGGAGCTTCATGGCTGAGCTCCTGGAGGCGGGGGCGTCGGCTGCATCTGCTCCGGCTCGGACGTGGGCGGGGGTCTACGAATGACGGGCGCATCGGGCTGTGTCGGCAGCCTGCGGACAATTGGAGCGCCTGGATCCGGGGTGGCCTTCTCCCTAGAAGCCGGAGGCGTAGCTGGTGTGCTTGGTTGCGCGGGTTGCGGTTTAGCGGTCTGGTCGGGGGGCTTCGCGGCTGGCGCTGTGGCGGACACGGCAGGAAGGGGTTCCGCATGGCTCCGCCAGAAGATCAGGCCGGTTGCGATCGCCGTTGCGACGCGTTGCTGGTAGCTCGGGTCGGCGATGGTGGACGGATTGCCCGAGAGACGGGGCGGTGCCAGTTCGATGGCGATAGCGGGGCAGGTAAGCGAATCCAGCGGACGGACAGAAGCGTGGGTGAGATAGACGGGAACCCCGGCGTGTTGCAGAGCGGTGCCGATTTGGTTCGCAAGGCGAAGGCTTTGGCCGACCCAGATAGCTTGGGCGGTGTTCCAGGGTGTCCCGGGCGTGCTCGGGGCATTGGGATCCGGGAGAGCGAGCTCGGAGGTAACAATATGCACACCAGAGCCGGCAGCCGTCGCATGCAGCAGGACGCAGCCGAAGGGGCGAGCGTGGTTGGCCATTCCTGCGCGGCTGTTGTAACCGAGGTCTGCGGCCGGCTGGTCCGGGGCCGGCGCTCCGGGGATTTCGGACTCGCGGGTAACGATGAGGTTCAGATTCGGCTGATCGCCCAGCTGAGTGCGGATGCGATTTGCCAAGGCGAGCGTGAGGTCTTTTTCGAGGAGGCGGTCTCCGATGCGTGCGCCCTCATCCGAGCCGCCGTGCGCTGGATCGAGAAACAGGTTGTTGTGATTGACGTACAGGTGCGGTGCTGGGGCTGTTTGAGCGATCTGCGTTACGGGTGGAGCTTGCGCGGGGAGCGCGGCCGCGGCGAGCAGGAACAGGGCGGCGGTTTGGGTGAGCTTGCTGGCGGGCTTCAAGGCAATTCAGTGATCCTTGGTGATTGTATCGGTTGGTGACCTCTGGCCGGCGACGCAGGAGAAACGACATAACTTGCCGAAACGAGTCCGTTCAGAACCCCTGGAGTCGTCAGCCTTCCGGATGTACCCCGGGTCGTCGATCCTTGCCTCAGTCGAGAGCGTAGATGGCCAGCCCACTAAGCAGCTTTGGGTAAAAGTCGGTCGACTTTTGCGGCATCAGTTCGCCGGAAAAGGAGATCTCTTTTATCTGGTCGAGGGTAACGGGCTTGATCAGGAACGCGATGTTGGCGTTACCCGTCCGAACGTCCTCAATGGCCTCCTTTGCCTCCCGGACATACCGAAGATTCCGCAGGTCGCGGATGGAGTCTGGATCGAGGCCAAGCAGCTGATGGAGCAACATGCGGTGGAGCTGGACAACGTCGAGCTGCTGCTGGCGGGGAGAGAGATCCTTGAACGCGCCGGCAACGGCTTCAGCCTTTGGGGTGAGCAGGTAGTTGCCGTCACCAGTGACGGCTAGGAACGCGGTCCCGGGAACATCGGCGAGCGCCGATGTGTCGGGACTGGCTTGCGCGGCGATGATAAAAAACTGCGAGGCGCGGGTAAGGAAATCAGGGGAGGAGAAGTCGTCCAGGCCGAAGATGACGCGATGAGTGGGCAGGATAGTGATCCCGGGTGCGTCCATATTCACAAAGGTCATCATCATGGCGGCTTCGGGGTAGGCCGGGGTCGGGAGCTGGCCGTGCGGGGTCTGGTCGGCTGCGGTGGAGGGCGACTCTTCCTCCTCCTGTGCGCTGAGCCGGTCAGTGCGGAACGGCAGCCGCAGCTGGGCGGAGCGCTCCTTGGCGTAGGAAACGGAGGTCTCGTAGCGGTGGTGGCCGTCGGCGATGATCAGCTTCTTATCCTGCATTGCCGTAACGATGAGGTTGATAAGTGCAGGATCGGCAAGACGCCAGACGCGGTGAACGACGCCGTACTCGTCGGTAATGGAAAGATCTGCGGGCGCCGAAGCTGGCTCGCTGGGGTGACTCACGCCGAAGATAAGCTTTTCGGCGGTGAAGGCGGGGTCGGAATACAGCATGTAAATCTGCTCGCAATAAGCGCGGGTCGCCTTAAAGAGAGCGAGCCTGTCGGATTTGTGCTTCGGAAAGGTTTGCTCGTGGCGGTAAACAATGCGTTCCGCGTAGTCGTAAAGCTGGCCGAGAGCGATAAAGCCTCGGCGCTCCTGAACGGTGGATGTACCGGGGACGGTATAGGTTTGGGAGTAGCCATAGAGCGCGGGTTCGGCTTCTTCGCGCAGAATGCCATCGCCGCGCCACTCGTGAAGGTACTCGGCCGCGCGGGTGTACACGTTGTGAGCGCGCTCGCCAAGGGGCAGGAACTCCTGGGGATCGGTGTCGTCGGGGCGTCGCTTGCCGAGGATGACGCGAACGAGGTTATAGGGACTCCGGTCGTAGTAGCGCCCCTGCATCTCGGGAGAGATCTTGTCGTAGGGCTGGGTCACGACATCTTCCATGCGGACACGGGTGGGGTCGTAGCGGAGAGCGCGGAACGGGTAGATCTGGGCCATTGCGGGCGGTGTCCTCGGTGTCAGTCTTTAGGGATTCTACGTGGCGCCGCAGCGGTGGAGAGGGGCGGTCAGCTCGCCGGAGGCGACCGCCAACGCGCTCGTGCCTTATACCAACCACGCCGGAGCTGGTCGCAGCCGACAGCCGGAAGCCCGGCGCGGAACTGCCATGCCGGCGGCAGTGAAAGTTAACCCTTGCAAGCTTTTGACGATGCTTCTATTTTGGTGAGTTCCGGGGAGAAACTCGGGACAAGCCGGTGTACTCTGCCTCTAAGAGTGTCGTCAGGCTTGTGGTTTGAGGGGCATGAGGCTAAGCTGCACGGATCCGCGATCCTGCAGAGGAGTTGCGGTCGGCATCGCGGGACGGGCATGGGGACATGATGAGGCAAAGAAGGAAGGGCGCAATGGCTAAGCTTCGCCGGGACGGCCGACTCCCGGGCGGATGGGGCGGGGGAAAACTGAAAGCTCTGCTGCTGCGTGCGCTGGTCGTTGGAGTCGTCCTTGGCTTGGGGTCCGGATGCCGGCAATGCGCCGCCCAGGAGAATCCCCTGGGGGAGATTCACACGCAGCCGCCCGCTCCGCCGGCCAAGTCGGCAGACGATAAGAAGCCGGTCATCGAAGGTGCATCCAACGCGGCAGCCCTGGCAACCTCGCGAACGGACGCGAAGATTCGCGTCGACGTCAACCTGGTTTTGGTGCCAATGACCGTGACCGATCCCATGAACCGTTTGGTGACCGGTCTTGAGCGGGAGAACTTTCAGGTGTTTGAGAACAATCAGGGACAGGTCATCAAGAGCTTCTCCACCCAGGACGCGCCTGTAACGATTGGGATCATCTTTGACCTCAGCGGTAGCATGTCGTCCAAGTTCGTTCGGGCGCGTAAAGCCCTGAGCGAATTTTTGCGAACGTCCAACCCGCAAGACGAATTCTTTGTGGTCGGGTTCAACGACCGCCCGGCCGTTATCGTCGACTACACCTCCGAAATCGACGATGTGGAAGCGCGCATGGTTATGCTGAAGCCGCAGAATCGGACGGCGCTGATCGACGCGATCTACCTCGGCGTCAGCAAGCTCAAGCAGGCGAAGTACGATCGTAAAGCCTTGCTGGTGATTTCGGATGGCGGCGACAACCGCAGCCGGTACACCGAAAACGAACTGCGACGCGTGGTGCGCGAGAGCGACGTGCAGATCTACTCGATCGGCATCTTTGACCAGTATGCGAACACGCAGGAGGAGCAACTGGGGCCGCTGCTGCTCAATGATATTTGCGAGATGACCGGCGGCCGGCTCTTCCGGGTCAACGACATCGCGGATCTCGGCGACATTGCGTCGCGGATCAGCGCGGAGCTGCGCAATGAGTATGTCGTCGGGTATCGTCCGACTAATCTGAAGGCGGACGGGAACTGGCGTAAATTGAAGGTGCGACTGGTGCCGCCAGCGGGCTTGCCGCCGCTGACTGTTCATAATCGCCAGGGGTACTATGCACCATCGGAGTAGTAGGGCTTTCGAACCGGCTGTTTGGCTGCTATGGATCTGCATGCCCCTGGCGAGCGTTGCGCAGCAACCGAGCGGGGTTCCTCCCTCATCTGGACAACCAGCGCTGACCATCGACCGGGATCCGATTCCGTCGCCGGATGCGGAGCCAAGTCCGGCGCCCGCGACGGTACCGCCGCAGGGACTCAAGGCCGCCGCTCAGGAAACGATCGAGCGCGACTCCGGCAAATACACCTTGCGCGAGAACGCGTACGAGGTGAGGCTGAACGCCACCGTGTTCGATGGCAGTGGGCGATCGGTGCTGGACCTGAACCGCGATGCGTTTCACGTCTACGAGGATGGTGTGCCGCAAACGATCAACTCGTTCCGGCACGAAGATCTGCCGGTGTCGCTGGGTATCCTCATCGACAGCTCGGGGTCCATGTACGACAAGCGCCAGGCAGTCGAGCAGGCGTCCCTGGACCTGGTCAAGCTCTCCAATCCGCAGGACGAGGCGTTTCTGGTGGATTTTTCCTGGGAGCCCTTCATCGACCAGGATTTCACCAGCGATATTTCCAAGCTGCAACAGGGGCTGGGTTACATCAAGTCAAGCGGCGGAACCGCAATGTATGACGCCCTGGTTGCCAGCGCTGATTACCTGAGCAAGAACGCTAAGCATCCGAAGCAGGTCCTGCTGATCGTGACCGACGGCGAAGACAATGCCTCGACGGCATCCCTCGAGCAGGCCATCCGCAAAATCCAGGACTATGACGGCCCGGTCATCTACTGCATCGGTCTGCTATTCGGCGAGGACACCGATAAGCGGGAGTCCCGCCATGCCAAGCGGGTACTGGAAACTCTGGCCGAGCAGACCGGTGGCGTCGCGTACTTTCCGCGCAATCTCAAGGAGGTCGATCCGATCTCGGCCGAGGTGGCGCAAGACATCCGGACGCAGTACAGCATCGCCTACCGCTCGACAAACCCGCCAACCAATGGCGGCTACCGGCAGATCCACGTGGACGCCAAGGCCAAAGGGTACGGCCGGTTGCAGGTGCGAACGCGAACCGGATATTACCCGAGAGTGGCAGGAGCCGAGCCCGATAACGGTCTGGCTTCAGGCAAAGTAAGGAACTAGCGCTGGGTGCGAACTAAGCCTCTTTGTCCTGTTGGAGTGCCCACCAGATCCCGCCGATCAGTTGGGTTGCACCGATGGCGCGGGTGAGGTTTGGGTGCTCGCTCAGCATGTGCATCAGATCGCGCCATGGTTTCGGCCCTTTTCTCCACGCGTGAGCGTCGCGGGCGGGATGAATCAAAGCCATGACGCCATCCCCGATCAGGACCATCGCGAGGAAATGCTGCGTGCGTTTGGGGTTGAGAAGCATGCTGGGTAGGAGGCCGCGGGCGTGGCGTTCGTTGCCTCCCCGTCACCCCGCCGGGAGTTAGAATCTAGGCTGCGATGGTCTTTGTCCTCGACAACTACGACTCATTCACTTACAACCTGGTGCAATACATGGGCGAGCACGGTGCGGAGATGGTGATCCGACGCAACGACGAGGTCACGCCGGAGGAGGTGGAGCAGCTGCGTCCGGAGCGCATCCTGATCTCGCCCGGTCCCTGCACGCCGGAACAGGCAGGGATCTCCATCCCGCTGATTCGGCATTTTGCGCGGATTGCCCAAGAGCCTCGCTCCCGGCCAGTTCCGATCCTGGGTGTGTGCCTGGGGCATCAGGCGCTCGGTGCTGCGTTCGGCGGCCGCGTGGTGCGGGCGGACACGCTGATGCATGGCAAGACCAGCCGGATCCGGCATGACGGGCGAACCATCTTCGCGGGCCTTCCGGAGCAGACGACGTGCACGCGCTATCACTCGCTCATCGTCAGCGAGGAAGGTCTGCCGAAGGAGCTGGAGATCTCGGCGCGGGTAGCTTCCGGTACCGGGGAGGGAACGATCATGGCGCTCAGGCATCGCGATCTACCCATCGAAGGCGTGCAGTTTCATCCGGAAAGCGTGCTCACGGAGCATGGCCGTGAAATGATCGCGAACTTCCTACGCATGTAGCACGTGCGGCGCGGCCGGAGGCCTGGATGTACGCTAAGCGTGTGAACTTCGGACGATCTCCGGTGTGCCTTGGCCTGCTGTTTTGCGGCGTTCTGCGCGCGCAGGAAGCAGCGCCCATCGGCCGCGTGCGGGTGGAAGACGCTCAGATCGCCGGTGCGCTCGAGGTGAGCGGCGGCGAAGCTGTGCTACATGGTTCGGCAACGGTGACCGCGCGAGAGCGAACCGCTGAGCTGCGGCTCGAGCGCGGGGGCGAGGTGCAGGTGTGCTCGACCAGCGTGCTGCACGTGACCACAGGACCGAAGCCGCCCGGCGCTCCTGCGCCCCTGTTGCTCGGACTGGACCGCGGTGCCATGCAGGTGCACACGGCGGTCTCGACCACAGACGTCCTGATGACGCCGGATCTGCGATTGGGTGTTACGCGAGCGGGCCTTCTGAATCTTGGAATTCGCGTCGTAACCAACGGCGACACCTGCGTGGACAATAGCGGCCCGAACGCTCCGGTGCTGGACGTGAGTGAGCAGCTGGGCGGGGCGAGCTACCAGCTCATGCCGGGGCAGCACGTCCTCTTCGAGCGGGGCAGCGTACGCGAAGTGGTCGACCACGAGAGCTCCCCCTGTGGCTGTCCGCCGGTGACACCGCCTCAGGAGCTTGCGGGAACTGGCGGAGGAGGCACTGTCGCCGGCGGATCGTCGCCACGAGAAGCGGCAGCGGTGCAGCATCCGTTTCCAGCTGCGGAGAGCGAGGGTCTGACGCCCGGAGGCTCCGCCGTGCCGCAGGCTCCGGCCGGCCAGGTCCATGCGCAGGTAGGGGCGACGCTGGCGTACGGCGAGGCGGGAAGGGATGAAGGTGCGGGGATGACGCCGCCGCCGGCCAACGCTACCGAAGCTGCGAGCGCGGGTTCGTCCGCGGTGGGAGTGAACCGGCCAGAGCCTGGCATCGCAACAGTGCCGGGAGCGCCAGCCACGAGTCCTGCCCCGACAAACGCCCCCCCACAAACACCTCCGGCTGAGGTCACTTCTCCCGCTCCGCCAAAACCGGAAGAGAGTGGCGGGATCTTTCATAGCATCGGTCGGTTTTTCCGCCGGATCTTCGGCTGAGTTCTCCAAACCGCTTCGTTCTTCCGTCGAACTTTGTTTCGGCGAGTCCCGCTTTAGGGGATGTCTTCCGTCTCAGGTCCGGGCTCGGTCGCCTGCTGCTTCGCGGCGATGTCGTCGAGCTGCCGCCGCCAGTCAAGCTCTTCCACAAAGCCTCGGCTCGAGCGCCACTCTTCCTGCACTTTGACGAAAAGCTCCAGAAACACCCGCGTGCCCAACATCGATTCGATCTCTTTGCGGGCCGCGGTGCCGATGCGCTTGAGCATCTCGCCAGCGCGGCCAATGACGATGGCCTTTTGCCCCGTCCGCTCGACAAAGATTGCGGCCGCAATCTTGGTGACGGGCAGCTTGCCGTCGCGGGTCTTGCGCGTCTCTGGCATCGGATCCTCCCATCGCTCGACGACGACGGCGGCAGCGTAGGGAACTTCCTCGCCCGTGAGCAGCAGAATCTTTTCCCGAATCAGCTCGGCGACCAGGAAGCGCTCCGGCTGATCAGTCACCTGATCCTTGGGAAAATAGCGCTGGCCCTCGGGCAACACCTCGATCACCTTCTTCAGCAGCAGCTCCAGCCCCTCCTTCTTGCGGGCGGAGATCGGCACGACCTCGCGAAATCTGTGCAGCGTACTCCAGTGCGCAATCAGCGGCAGCAGGTCTTGCTTGGGGACAGCATCGATCTTGTTCAGAACCAGAATCACCGGGCAGTCGAGGCGCTTCACCAGCGAGAGCGCGAATTCGTCCTCGGCGGCGGAAAGGTCGCGCTTGCGGGCGGTGAAATTCTTTGGCCGCGCTGTCTCCGACTCGGTCCGACCCTCGGCATCAACGGGTCGGCCGAGATCGCGCGATCCCGGCAGGCGATGCGTCGCGTCCACCAGAAACAGAACGGCATCGCGCTCTTCCAAGGCGTCCTGCACCTCCTGCAGCATGCGGCGATCCAGCTGGGTCTCGGGTTTGTGAACGCCGGGCGTGTCCACCAGCACGATCTGTGCGGCCGGGTGGCCCGGCTCGCCCTTCGATTTTTTCAGCAGCGGAATCTCAAGCACGCCCTGGATGCGGGTGCGCGTCGTCTGTGGCTTGTGGGTTACAATCGCCAGCTTCTGCCCCAGCAGCGCATTCAGCAGGGTGGACTTGCCGGCGTTAGGACGGCCGACGATCGAAACGAATCCGGAGCGAAAGGGCATCCAGCTATTATCGCCCCGCACATCCCTTGCCACGGACATCGCTCGGTTCTCGCCTGGCTCTCGCCAGAGTTCCGCTGCCAGCCTCCGCGCCAGCAGGCTACACTGGCCGGCATGCGTCTCGTTCTCCGCTTCCTTGCCGCCGTCGTCGTCGCCTCTGCCATCCCAGCTGTGATGCCAATCGAGATTGCGTTCGCCCAGGCCGCTGCTCCCTTTCAGTCCACCACGGTGAACGCCGACCACACCATCACCTTCCGCTACCAGGACGCAAATGCCATCAAAGCGGAGCTGGCGCTCGAAGGCGCCGGCCCCAACGTGCCGATGCAGAAGGACGCCGACGGTGTCTGGACCGTCACAAGTCAGCCGCTGTCGCCCGAGATCTACGGCTACCATTTCGAGGTGGACAGCCGGCCGCGGCTGGACCTCCACAACACGCGCCTCACGACGAATCTGCTCAACCTGTCAAACCTGATCGACGTGCCGGGCGACACACCCCAGCCATGGGAGCCGCAGAATGTGCCGCACGGCGAAGTGCATCACCACCTGTACACGAGCGCAGTGGTGCGGGGACTTCCGCAGAACCAGTCGGACTTCTACGTCTACACGCCACCAAACTACGACCCGAAGGCAAAAAAGGTGTACCCGGTGCTCTACCTGTTGCACGGCTACTCCGATGCGGCATCCGGCTGGACGGCGGTCGGGCAGGCGAATCTGATCCTCGACTCCTTGCTTGCGGCCGGCAGAATCAAGCCGATGATTGTTGTGATGCCGCTGGGCTACGGCGATATGAGTTTCGTGCGGGGCGGCGGTGGTAACTGGCGCACGCCGTCGGTTGTGGCCAACAACACCGACACCTTCTCGAAGGCGCTGCTCACGGAGGTGCTGCCGCGGGTCGAGGCGGAGTACCGCGTCTCCACACGGCGCGAGGACCGCGCTATCGCCGGGCTCTCCATGGGCGGTCTGGAATCGCTGTCAACCGGCCTGAACAACACCGATAAGTTCGCCTTCGTCATCGGCCTGTCCTCGGCGGCGGCCAGCATCGATCGCGAGCGCCTCGCCGCGCTCAATCCCAAGTCAGCGAACCTGAAGCTGCTGTGGATTGCCTGCGGCACGTCCGATGCGCTGCTCAAGCCCAACCAGGACTTCATCGCCTTCCTGAAGTCGAAGGACATGCCGGTGACCGCCATTGAGACGCCCGGCATGCACACCTGGATGGTGTGGCGGGACAACCTGATCCACTTCGCGCCCCTTCTGTTCCAGGGGACATAGCCGAACTCCCGCCTTCGTTCCCTCCGGTACACTCGCAGCTATGAAGTACGTGCTCGTGTTTGGACTTTCGCTTGCAGCGCTCTCCCCGGTTCGCGCGCAGTCTCCCATCACTCTCCACTCCCACCAGGCCAACCCCGACCACACCCTGACATTTCGGTACGAGGACCCCACGGCGACCGGGGTGGTGCTGAACATCGACACCGCGCCAAAGCCGCTGCCCATGCACAAGGGCGCGGATGGCGTCTGGACCTACACCACCGCCCCGCTCGCGCCGGAGATTTACTCCTACCGCTTCGACGTCGATGGACGTCCGCAGTTTGACCCCAACAACCTGCTCGGCATCACGCCCAACCTCGTCTACCGCGGGGACGAGGCCGAGGTGCCCGGCGACGCGCCGGAGCTCTGGGACATGCAGCCCGTCCCACATGGTGAGCTGCACCGGCACCGCTACACCACGGCCGTCGTGAAGGGCCTCACAGCAAACCAGAGCGAGTACCTGGTGTGGACGCCGCCCGGCTATGACCCGCGCGCACAAACGAAGTACCCCGTGCTTTACCTCCTGCACGGCTGGTCGAACACCGTCGATACCTGGACCCAAACGCTTCAGGCGGACCGCATTCTGGATAACCTGCTGGCCCAACGAAAGATCCGGCCGATGATCGTGGTGATGCCGCTCGGCTACGGCGAAATGAGTTTCGTCGACGGCGCGATCGGCGATATGTGGAAGCAAAAGCCGGTGGTCGACCGCAACACCGAGCTTTTTTCGCAGGCGCTTCTGACGGAGGTGCTGCCGCGCGTCGAGGCGCAGTACAGCATTTCAACCCGGCGCGAAGACCGGGCCATCGCGGGGCTCTCCATGGGTGGTCTCGAATCACTCACCGTCGGCCTGCGCAACACCGCTAAATTTGCGTATATCGGCGGCTTCAGCTCGGCGGTGCACCTGGTCGATCTGCAGAAAGAACTTCCGCTGCTCACACCGAAGTCGGCCGACCTGCGCCTGCTGTGGATCGCCTGCGGCACCGAGGACGGCCTGCTCGAAGCCAATCGCAAGCTGGCCGCGCAGCTCAAGCGTGAGGGGCTGCCCGTTACCGAGATCGAGACCCCTGGAGCACACGTCTCGTTCGTCTGGCGAGACAACCTGATCCACTTCGCGCCGTTGCTGTTCCAGCCGAATCTGTAATTTCACCTGCATTCCCCATCCGTCCGCTCACGAAAGGTCATCGATGCGCCCGGTTCTGCTGTTTGCTGTCTTTGCCCTTGCCGCGACCGCCCCCGCCCAGATCCCGCTCCGCATCGAAATCACCGTACCCTCGACCGCGCCGCTTAACGGGCACCTGGTGCTGGTGATCGCGAAACCAGGAGACAGGGGCGTGGACGGCCCGGAACCCCGCTTTCAAATGGAGGAGACCTACCAGTCGGCGCAGGCGTTCGGGGTCGATGCGGTCGACCTCGCGCCGGGGCAGGCGATCGTAGTCGATGACGCAACCGTGGGATACCCGCTGCCAAACCTCCGGGCATTGCCCGCGGGCGACTACGTGGTCCAGGCTGTCTTCAATCGCTACGAGCCGTTCCACATGGCAAGCGGAAAGACGCTGATGCTGCCGCCCGACAAAGGCGAAGGCCAGCACTGGGAACGCAAACCGGGCAATGCGTATAACGCGCCTGTGATGCTGCATCTGGACCCGGCCTCCCATCAGCCCCTGAAGCTAACGCTGGATCGGACGATTCCTGCCATTGAGGGAACCGACCTCGACCCGGCGGTCATCGCCACCAAGGACCCGGGCGCCGCAAAATACCTGAAGTGGATCCGCTTCCGCAGTGAACAACTGAGCCGGTTCTGGGGCCGCGATATGTTTCTTGGCGCGTGGGTGTTGCTGCCGGCCGGCTTCGAGGAGCACCCCGCCGCCCGTTACCCGCTGGTCGTCTACCAGGATCACTACCGCGCAACGATCGGTCCCGATGACTTCCGCAGCACCGCACCGGCCCCGGGTCTCGAGGGCAGGGAACTGGCCCGGGCGAAGCGCGCCCACCAGTTCTTTGAAGACTGGACGGGAGGCCGCCTGCCGCGCGTCATCCTGCTCTATGTGCAGAACGCAAATCCGTTCTACGACGACTCCTACGTGGTCGACTCCGCCAACGTTGGGCCGTACGGCGCAGCAATCAACGAGGAGCTCATTCCGGAGATCGAGCGCCGGTTTCGCGGCATCGGCCAGGGCTGGGCCCGGGCGACCTTCGGCGGCTCGACCGGCGGATGGGAGGCGCTCGCAACCCAGGTTCTCTACCCTGACCAGTACAACGGTACGTGGGCCGCATGCCCGGACCCGGTCGACTTCCACGCCTACCAAAACATCAACCTCTACAACGACACAAACGCATTCGTGCGTCGTGGCGACTTCGGCGAAGTCCCCATCGCCGCCGATCGCAGGCCAGACGGATCGGTCATCGCCAACACCGGTCCGGAATATCGCTATGAGTACGTGCTGGGCACGCACGGACGATCGACCGAGCAATGGAACATCTGGCAGGCTGTCTTCTCCCCCGTCGGTCCGGACGGGTACCCTGCGGAGGTGATCGACCCGCTGACCGGCGCCATCCACAAGGATGTGGTCGGGTACTGGCGCGACCATTGGGACCTCACGGCGGTGCTTGAGCGCGACTGGGCCACGCTGGGGCCAAAGCTCGAGGGTAAGATTCACGTCCAGGTCGGCGACGGCGACACCTATTTTCTCAACAACGCCGTCCACCTGCTGCAGCAGTCTCTCGAAAAAACGCGCAGCCCGCATTCGGACGCACAGTTTCAGTACGGTCCAGGCGAGCCGCACTGCTACACCGGCGGTCCACCCGAGTACACCATGCAGCAAAATAACGCGCAGTGGATCGAGCGTGTGCTGCCGCAGATGACCCGGCACATGATCGATACGGCTCCCCCCGCAGCCGACACCAGGAGCTGGGTGTACTGAGGCGGTCCGGGCGCCGGCCCACCGCCGCGGTCCGGCGCGCATTCGCGGGATAATGAAGTCTACGGCCGATGGACTCTTTTCTCTCACGCTTCCGGAACGCCCTGGTGCTCGTCGGCCTGCTGGTCGTGCAGGCGATCGGCCTGGCCGTGCAGATTCGCCGGCCGGTGGAGTCGGGCGCCGCCGACAGCCGCAACGTGACGCTGGCGCGTTCGTGGGTGGTGGGGCTGGTGTCGCCGGTCGAGCGCCTGGTGCACTTCGCCGGGCATATCGTGCGCTTCGGCTGGTCCAACTACATCGATCTGCGGAACGTCCGTCAACAGGACGTCGCCTTAGAGCAGCAGATGGCGCAGCTTCGTCTCCGGCAAGCGGCGCTGGCCGAAGACGCGCTCCAGGGCCAGCGGTTGCAGGCGTTACTCGCGTTTCAGGAACACTACGTCGCTTCCACCGTCGCCGCGCAGGTGGTAGGCACCAGCGGATCGGATCTTTCTCGCGTGCTCTACCTCGACAAAGGCGCGGCCGACGGGCTGCGAGCCGACATGCCGGTCATCACGCCCGATGGCATCGTGGGCAAGATCCGCGACATCTTTCCCGCCACGGCACCTCACACCGCACAGGTGCTGCTCATCAACGATCAGACCTCCGGTGCGGGGGTCATTCTGGCAAACACGCGCATCCGCGCCATCGTGCGTGGCTCGACCGCGGGTCAGGTGCTGATCACCAATCTCACCCAGGACGACCGCATCAAGCCGGGCGAGCCGGTGCTCACCTCGGGAGGAGACCAGATCTTTCCGCGCGGTCTGCCCGTGGGCACCGTCCAGTCCATCGTCCCTGATCCGACACACCAGCCGTACACGATCCTTCGCGTCAAGCCGGCGGCAAACCTGTTTCAGCTGGAGGAAGTCCTGGTAATCACGGGAACCGAACCGAAGCTGCCCGCCGGTGTGCAGGCCGAGCTGGCGACTGCGGCCGCATCGACCGCTGCCGCACGCGCCGCAGCGGAGAAGGCGGTTGCCGAAGCCGCGGCAGCCAGGCTTGCCGCGGAGCAGCAAAAGCAGGAGGAAGCGCGGTCTGCCGCGGAGATCGTCGCCGATCGCCTGCCGAGTCTTACCCCACCCGCTGCGGACCCGAGCGCTACGGCGAAACCCAAAGCCACGCCCGGCACCCCCGATGCCAAGGAACCCGGCGGCGCCGTGCCGCGGCCTCTGCCGACCCTGCATTCCGATCGCTACTCGCCCGGAGCAACCCCACCAGCTTCCAGTCTCACTCCCGGTGGAGCGGCTCCTCCGCAACCTGCGCCGCCGCCTCAGACCAACCCGGAGCCCTGACCGTGCGCGAAGCCCCACACACCATGACCGAGCGCCACCCTTGACCACCCACAGCTACACCTCGCGCCGCGAGCTCGAAGAGCACAGCTTCAATCCCGCGGTGGCCATCCTTGTGCCTCTCGCCGCCGTTGTGCTGCAGGCGCTGCTGCCCAGGTTCAACTACCGCCTCGCCATCCTCGAACTTCCCTTGCTCATCACCATCTTCTTCGCCGTCTCACGCCGTTCGCCCATCTCCGGCGCGCTCACCGGAGCGGTTATCGGTCTGCTCGCGGATGCGCTCACCGGCCAGCCCATCGGCGTAAACGGCATGAGCCTCACGGTGATCGGCTACATCGCCGCGTCCATCGGCGTACAGGTCGACGTGGAGGCGTGGACGACCCGGGTATTGATGAATTTTCTTTTCTCGTTGGGACACTCCCTGCTCCTGTTCCTGATCGTGAAGCGCCTGCTAGGTCTCAGTCACGAGCAGCTGCTGTGGCCATACGAGCTGTTGCGCGCGGGAGTCAACACCGTCGTCGCGATGCCGATCTTTCTCCTGCTCGATCGCACAAAGCACATCGAGTAAGTCGACCACCGTCCGGCACTGTCCTCCGTCTACACTGAACACATATGCCTCCCCAGCGGCAGAACCCGCTGCACTCACTTCGTCGTTTCGTTCGACGGCAGCGCGATCCCGACATCGCCGAGCCGGCTCCGGTGCGCCCGTCCGCTCGCCTCGCCGCCAGGCTCTCGGCAAGGGAAGAAAAGCTCGCTCCCGGCAAGCTCCACGCCTCGCAGTACTTTGTCTTCCTCGTCCTGTTGGTGCTCGCCGCCGGTCTGTGGCGGCTCCAGATCGTCGGCGCGGAGAACTATCGCGTGCTCGCCGAAGCCAACCGCATCCGCAAGGTGCCGATCCTTGCGCCACGCGGCCGCCTGTTCGATCGCGAGGGCCGGCTGCTGGTCGACAACTACCCCTCGGTGACCTGCTATCTGGCGCGCGACAGCGGCCGCGACATCGCGGCGGATCTGCCGATCATCGCCGCGGGCCTCCATCTCCCTCTGGATCAGTTGCAGCTTCTCCTTCGCCGCTTCGAGGCCGCGCCCAAGTTCCAGTCCGTTCCCATCAAGCAAGACATCAACCCCGACGAGCAGGCCTTCATCGCCGCGCACCGCGACGAGCTGCCCGAGCTCGAAACCCGCGACGAGCAGCGCCGCCTCTACCCCCGCGACGGCTTCGCCGCCCACCTCATCGGGTACGTCGGCGAGGTCTCCGAGCAGATGCTCAATGACTCGCGCTATGCCATGTATGACCCCGGCGACGTGGTCGGCCGCTCCGGCGTCGAAGCGACCTACGACGCCGTTCTGCGCGGCACCGACGGATCGCGCGACATCGTCGTCAACTCGCACGGAAAAGAGCTGGGCGAGGTCGGCCAGACGCTCGCGGTTCCGGGGCAGGATCTGAAGCTCACCATCGACCTTGACATCCAGCGCGCGGCCGAGATCGCGATGCAGGGGAAAATCGGGGCCATGGTCGCGCTCGATCCGCATACCGGCGAGGTGCTGGCGATGGTGTCGCGGCCCACCTTCGATCCCAATCAGTTCGCCGGGCACCTCACCAAAACCTATTGGAACGAGATCCTCGCGAACCCCGACCATCCGCTGCTGAACAAAACCACGCAGGCGCAACTCGCCCCCGGCTCCACCTTCAAGATCATCATGTCCGTCGCGGGCCTGCAGGAGGGGGTCGCGCAGGACATGCACGTGCAGTGCAACGGCGGCGCAACCTTCTACGGCCACTTCTTCGCCTGCGACCGTCACCACGGCCCCGTCAACATCCACACCGCCATCCCGTACTCCTGCGACACGTTCTACTACACGCTCGCGAACCGCCTGGGCATCGACACCATCGCCCGGTACGCGACCTCGCTCGGCCTAAGCCAGAAAACAGGAATCGACCTGCCGGACGAGGTGACGGGGACGATGCCGTCGACCCAGTGGAAGCTCAAGACCCAGCGCGAGAAGTGGTACGCCGGTGAGACGATCTCCGTCGGCATCGGGCAGGGCGCGGTCGCGGCGACTCCCGTGCAGCTCGCGCGGGCGCTCAGCGGCATTGCATCGGGCGGCGTTCTGCGGCGGCCCCACGTCGTCTTCCCCGACGAGGTGCCCCCGCAGGAGCTCGAAGCGGTCCACGAGACCTTTCCCGGATCTGGCGACAAAACTATCCCGCTCTCCACGGAAAACTGGCAGACCATCACCGATGCCATGGCCAACGTCACCTCCAGCCCGATCGGCACCGCCTACATCGCGCACCTCGACGGAATCGACTTCGCCGGCAAAACCGGCACCGCGCAGGTGATGAGTCACGACGCCCTCGCCCGCGCCGGCAAGGGCCACAAGACCGACCCGAACGCATGGTTCGTCGGCATGGCGCCGCGCCGCAATCCGGATATCGTCGTGGCGGTCCTGTGGGAGCACGGCAACTGGGGAAACAACTCCGCCAAGCTGGCGGCGGAGGTCATCGACGCCTTCGTCAACAAGCAGCGCTTGCGCGCCGGCAACCTGCGCGAGGTCGCGGCAACTCCGGCCGTCCCGGCTCCTGCAATCAACCCGCCTCCGGCGGCGGGCGAGGCGGCCACAAAGCGCGCGCCTGCGGAAGCCGAGCCGACCGGAAACTAGCTCGCCGAAACCCTACGCCAGATCGCGCGGCCCGGTACCCGCCCCCGTCGCCGGTGCCTCAGCTAGCAGCGCGTGGAGGTCGAGCGGCCGCGTGACCATACCCAGCTCGCCATCCGCCATGCGGGGCCAGGTCTCCTTCGGTGTGTCCCAGGCAAGCTCGACGCCGTTCCCGTCCGGGTCGCGAAGGTAGAGTGCATGGCTGACACCGTGGTCGGACGCCCCGTCCAGCGCAACCCCCGCCCGCAGGAGCCGATGGAGCGCGTCGGCCAGATCGGCACGCGTGGGATACAAAATTGCAAGGTGGTACAGCCCGGTCGTCCCCGGTTGCGCGGCCGGTCCGCCGCGACTCTCCCACGTGTTGAGGCCGATGTGGTGGTGGTACCCGCCCGCTGATAAAAACGCGGCTGAGTTGCCCACCCGCTGCATCACGTCGAAGCCAAGCACACCGCGATAAAAGCCGAGGGCGCGATCAAGATCGGCGACCTTCAAGTGAACATGCCCGATACGGGTTTGCGGAGCGATCCTGTCCATACCCATGGGATGAGCGGGACGCGCCAACGCTTCGGCTCGTCACCAGAAACACGTGCCCGCACCGCCACACGCTCGCGTATGATCAAGCGCTGAAACCGATTACAAGCCGGAGCTCCGTCCCGCCATGTCCACACCATCTCTCCTCTCC
The DNA here is from genome assembly GCA_937873265.1 of uncultured Granulicella sp. Taxonomy (GTDB): domain Bacteria; phylum Acidobacteriota; class Terriglobia; order Terriglobales; family Acidobacteriaceae; genus Edaphobacter. The sequence continues at coordinate 15,081 of CALMVL010000044.1, read as the reverse complement.
GCCGTCCTGCTCTCGACCGCCGTCGCACTCTCCGCCCAAACGCCGCAGGGAGGCCCGCTGCGTCCCCCCGCCGTTCCGCTGGTCACCCACAACCCCTACTTCTCCATCTGGTCCGACACGAACGAACTCACGGCCTCCAATACCGTGCACTGGACAGGCAAGCCGCAGCCGCTCGCCGGCCTCCTTCGCGTTGACGGCAAAACCATGCGCTTCATGGGCAGCTCCCCCCGCGAGATCCCCGCCATGCAGCAGACCTCGCTCGCCGTCACGCCGACGCACACACGCTACAGCTTCACTGGCGGCGGCGTGGAGCTCGATCTCGTATTCTTCACGCCAACCATCCTGTCGGATCTCGACCTCCTTTCGCGCCCTGTCACCTACGTCAGCTTCACCGTTAAATCCACCGACGGCCAGAGTCATAACGATGTTTCGGTCCTCTTCGACGTCGGTCCGATCATTGCCGTAAATGCCCCCGGCGAAGCCGTCACCTACTCGCGCAACCAGACCGAGACGCAGACCGTGCTCTCCGTTGGCTCCCGCGAGCAGCGCGTGCTCAATCGCTCCGGCGACGACCTGCGCATCGACTGGGGCTACTTCCACCTATCCGTGCCCAAGGACGAGGAATCCGTTTCGGCGATCGTTCGCGAAACTTCCGTCGCCCCCGACGGCGCCTACGTCACCACCGGCATGCTGCCCAAGGCCGACGCCATGGACGCCTCGCCGATTGTCGGCCGGGGCGACGCGCACCTCGCAACCGAGCTGCTCTTCCACACCGTCGCCGGCAATGCGGCGACGCGGCACCTTCTGGTCTCCTATACCGAGGGCTACGCAATCCAATATCTCGAGCGCAATTTGAAGCCGTACTGGCAACGCAACGGAGAAACGACCGAACAGATGCTGGACCAGGCCGAACGTGAGTTCCCGGCGCTTGAACAGCGAGGCAACGAGCTCGATACCACGCTCACCGCCGATCTCGTCCACACCGCCGGCCAGAACTACGCCAATCTCTGCATCCTCGCCTACCGCCAGGCCTGGGCCGCGCACGGCTTCGTCGCCGATGTTGACGGCCAGCCGCTCGTCTTCGGCAAGGAGAACTTCTCGAACGGAAGCATCGGCACGGTCGACGTTCTTTATCCCGCGTCGCCGCTCTTTCTGTTCTTCAACCCCGTCCTTCTCGAAGCCGAGCTTCGCCCCCTGATGGAGTACACCGCGCTTCCGAACCGCTGGCGTTTCCCCTTCTCCCCCCACGATCTCGGCACCTACCCTCTCGCCAATGGCCAGACCTACGGTGGGGGTGAAAAGACCGAAGAAAACCAGATGCCGGTCGAAGAGTCCGGCAACATGCTGTTGATGATTGACGCCGTCGCTCGCGCCGAGGGCAAGGCCGACCTCGCCGCCCAGTATTGGCCGAAGCTGACCCAGTGGGCGCAGTTTCTTAAAGATCACGGCCTCGACCCCGAAAAGCAGCTCACCACGGACGACTTCGCTGGTCACGTCACCCACAACGCCAATCTCGCCCTCAAGGCCATTGACGCGCTCGAGGCCTACGCCGATCTCGCCCGCCTCCTGCACAAGGACGCCGAGGCCCGCGAGTACTCGAAAACCGCCCACAGCTACGCGGCCAAGTGGATCGACCTCGACAAGGAAGGCGACCACTACAAGCTCGCGTACGATTCGCCCAACACCTGGAGCCAGAAATACAACCTGGTCTGGGATCAGATCCTCGGCTACAACCTCTTCCCGCCGTCTGTGCGTGAAAGCGAGATCATCTTCTACAAAACCAAGCTCAATCAATACGGCCTGCCGCTCGACAGCCGCGCGGACTACACCAAGCTGGATTGGTCCCTGTGGACGGCAACCCTCGCCTCCAACCCGGCCGACTTCAATGCCATCATGGATCCCATCGCTCTGTGGATCAACGAATCGCCGACCCGCGTCCCGCTCACCGACTGGTACGACACCAAAACCGGCAAGCAGATCGGCTTTCAGGCCCGCAGCGTCGTCGGCGGCGTCTTCATCAAGGCGCTTGCCGATAAGCAGCTCACCGACAAGTGGAGGCGCGCCGCAGTCCCCGCAAAGTAGCCCCACGGCTCCGCGCAGCCCAGACCGCCCGAGTGCGTTCCCGCTCGGGCGGTCTTGCATCCGGGCGGCGATACACTGAAGCGGTCCATGGCTCGCACAATCTCCCGCTTTCGTGACTTCGATTGGGTCCTTCTCGGCTTCGTCCTCGTTCTGTCAATGGTCAGCGTCGTCGAGATCAAGTCAGCAACCCTCCACACCAAGTTCCACGGCTTCGACGCCAAACAGGCCGGCTTCCTGGCCTTCGGCCTCGGCCTCATGTTTCTCGTCTCGCTCATCGACTACCACCGTCTGATCGACCTCGCGACACCGGCCTACATCATCAGCGTCGTCTCGCTTGTCGCCGTCAAACTGGTCGGCGCAAAGGTCATGGGCGCCCGCCGCTGGATCAACCTGGGTGGCGGCATCCATTTCCAGCCGTCCGAGTGGGTTAAGCTGGTGCTGATCGTGGTGGTAGCCCGATTCTTCTGGGGCGTCGTCGGCAGGGACCTGACCTGGCCGGAGATCGGCAAGGCCTCGCTCCTGGTCGGCCTGCCCTTCATCCTCGTACTCCGCCAGCCAGACCTCGGCACCTCGCTCACCTACCTGCCCATCCTCGTCTGCGGTCTGTTTCTGGGCGGACTCCGTATCCGGCAGGCCGGCGTCCTGCTCGCCGCTATCTTGCTCGTCGGCGGCATCGGCTGGAGCACCGGCAAGCTGCTCAAGCCCTACCAGCGCGCCCGGCTCACCGCCTTCCTCAACCCCGACTCTGACCCGCGCGGCTCCGGCTACCAGATCCGCCAATCGCTCATCGCGGTCGGCTCCGGCGGCATCTGGGGCAAGGGCGCAAACCGGGGAACGCAGACCCAGGGCGACTTCCTCCCCATTCCGTACACCGACTTCATCTTCGCCGCCTTCTGCGAGGAGCACGGCTTCGTTGGCGCGATCGGCGTTCTTCTGCTCTACCTGCTCATTCTTACCCGGCTCATCCAGAATGCGCAGACCGCCTCGGACCTGCCCGGCACGTTCCTGGTCATGGGCATCGTGGCTGTGCTTCTGTTTCAGATCGCGGTCAACGTTGGCATGGTCGTCGGCCTCATGCCCGTCACGGGAATCCCCCTGCCGCTCATGAGCTACGGCGGCTCATCCATCCTCTTCACCTTTCTCGCGCTGGGCATCGTCATGAACGTCCGCATGCGACGCTTCGTCAACTGAGCCAAGCCGCCGCCCACCCTCTTCGCACCGGACCAGCTGGACCGACTCTGGCGCTTGCAGCGACTTTAGTGCAATACTATGTAACAGGGACGTGAACGGCTGTAGATGCCAATCCGTACCGACCCCGCTTTCCTTTGGCGCACGGCGCCGGGAGCGGCAAACGATTTTAGAAAAAAGGCCGGCCGGCCAGAGATCGTCAAACTCCGTTGGCCGGGCAGGTTCCAGGCAAATGACCGCATCCGGACGGCAAACGGCCCCGCCTCATACGTATGAGGCTGTTTTGGTCACAAACTCCGCATGCGTGCCCGCGCCCCAGGCGTTCTCTCGTGTTTTCGATACTCCACGTGCCACCCGTCCCGCGCTGTTTTCCGGCGCCGGCCGGGCTGATCTGTTGTCTGTACCCGCACCGATCGTCGTTCACCGAGCCGCAGTTCCAGGAACCTGCCCACCCACCGGAGTAAACTGCCCGTAGCCGCTTGTCGGCCCGGCGCAGCCTGCGACCCTCTCTGTGCCTCTGCCTCGCCCGCGCCGCTATCGGCCGGGCAGAAAGAGTACAGACCCATGTCCAAAGAGATCTACATCTCCTCCACGCCGCATGAGACGCGTCTCGCCATTGTTGAAAATGACGAACTCGCCGAGATCTACTACGAGCGCGAGAACGAATACACCTTAGCCGGCTCAATCTACAACGGCAAAGTCACCCGCGTTCTTCCAGGCATGCAGTCCTCCTTCGTGGATATCGGCCTCGAGCGCGACGCCTTCCTCTACATCACTGATTTCATGGAAGAAGAAGCGGGCGAGTCCGCCGACTTTGAATCCGGCGGGAGCAGCTCGCGCGGCCAAGGCCGTGAAGGCGCACGTGCAAATGACCGGCGGCGGGAAGATGCCCGCACTGCCGGAGCGCCCGAGAACGGTCCGGCTGAAAGCGAGATCGCCCGCTCAGCCGAGCGGGAGTCCCGACTTCCTGAACGATCGGACCGTACCAGCGCTGACACTGGCGTGGATCGCGGTGGCGATCGTCGCGACCGGGGCCGTCGCCGTGATGATCGATCCGGCAACCGCGACGACCGTTCGGGCAACCGCGACCGTCGCCCCAGCGTCACCTCCGAACTTCCAGGCCTCCCACCATCGAGTGTGTTCTCTCCCGAGGGAGGCAGCCTCGACCTGACCGGGGACATCGCTGAGAGCTCGCCGATGGACGCCAGTTCTCTCGGCGAAGGCGCGCTTGCTGCCGATGGCAGCCGCCGCTGGCGTGGTCGGCGTGGCCGTCGCCGTGGTCGCGGCCCTGGCCAAACAACTGGTCAAGATGTAGCCCCGGAGATCGGAGCGAAGCAAGACACCTACATGGAACCCACTGGCTTCGAGCCGGCGGGCAGCTTGGTGAACGAACCCCTCAGCTTCGACCCAGGTTACAACCTCAGCAGCCCGGCGGATGCCTTCGATACAACCGAAGCAGAGGCAGTCGGAACCTTCGATATCGATGCGCAAGCCGATCTGCGAAGCGCCCTTGAAGCCGACAACAGCCAGTCAGGTAAGCCACTCCAAACCTCCGGGGAGGCCTCGAACGGCAACTCCGACCGGAACCGGAATCGCGATCGCGGGGACCGTGGTGGCCGAAGCCGTGATGGTGGCCGCGGAGGTCGCGGTGATCGTGACCGGCGCGCGCCTCGGGCACCGCGTGGCTTCGCTCCGTCCCGTTCGCTTTACGGTGTGGAGTCCACCCCCACGCTTGACGAGGTCGCCGACATCGAGCCCGCTGGCGAGCCGGTCATCCTTCCCGGCGAGTCGCTCTCGAAGTATCGTCCCGCGTCCGCCGCGGACGCCACCGTACTCGCGCCGACCGCATCCGTCCCTAAGCCCTCGACCGAGTTCATCCTTCCTGGCGCATGGGACGGTGGCGATGTGTTACCCGGTGAGAACCTGCAACGCCGTTCGCGTGGGGCCGCAGCAACCCAGTCCGCCCCACGCTCTGAGAGTCGTTTCGAGTCGCGCTCCCAGGCACCTCGTCCTGCTCCTGCGCAAGTCGCGCCGCCCACACCGTCCATTGTCGCGGACGCCGATGGTTTGAGCGTCGCTCCAGTGCCGAGCGAGGTCCCCGAGCTCGCTGCTGCAGCAGATCCATCGCAGGTCCCCGCAGCCGAAATCGAGCACGAGGCCGCGCCGCAACCCGAGGCCACTGCCGAATACGAGCCGGTCGAAGCCTCCGCATTCCTGCGCTTTGACCCTAACCCGCCCAGCACCTATCGCCAGAGCGCGCCCCCTACGGATGACGCGAACTCCCTTGCGGTCGATGATCTCGAAGAGCACGCGAGCCAAGGTACCATCTCCGCTCAGCCAGAGCTCTCGAGCGCCCACACCATAACACCCAAGCCTGATATCCCTCTCACGCCCCTACACACCGAGAATTTTGAAGCTCCTCACAACTACACCGATCTGCCGGAGGCCGAGCCGCCCGTCGAACTCTTCCCGGATCACGATTCCGAAGGCCCTCGGCACGAGTTTACCTCCATCAACTCCGGGGGCGAGATGCTGTCAGAAGTGCCCCTCCCGCCGCCCGAGGGCGAGTTCTCAGAACCCAGTGCTCCGATCCAGCACGAGACCGCAGTTCGCGCCACCGCCCAACCTACGGCCCTGACGGAAGGTGAAACCGCCTCCCTGTCGACGGAGTCTGCTGAAACGCATCGCCCGTCCACGTCGCGCGAAGACGACCTCCATTCCTTTGCCCCCGGCGACGGCGCCCTCGAGGAAGAGGTGCTCGACGACGAGGAGTTTGAGTCGCCAACTCTGCTTGCGAGCGCTCACGAATTTGCCGAATACGAACAGGAAACACTTGAGGGCGTGGCTGACCTTGGCACCATGATCCGTGAACTTTCGATTGACCAGATCACGCAGCCCAACGAGCCCGGCGAGATGGACGACGATGAGATCCTCGAAGAAGAGGAAGCCGCGCACGACGGCCTCTACGTCCAGGCGGACGAACTCGAAGACGAAGACTTTGCGTCGACCGATCCATCCCTCTCCGACGACGACGTCGTTCCCGCCGATCTGACCGACACCTCCGAAGCTTCGTTCGGCGCTGTCGCTCGGGGTACCGAGCCCGCCACTTCGGCCGGCAACGAGCCGGAACGGCGCGACCATCGTCGCCGTGATGACAGCCGGCGCGACTTTGGCCGCCGCGGCGACAACCGTGGCCGTGACCGCGGCCGCAGCTCCGGTGGCTTCGACCGCGCCTCGGGCAGCCCCGACCGCAATCCGGACCGCAGCCCACGCCCCGGCCGACGCGACGGCCGATCCTCCATGCAGACCACCAACCTGCCCGCGATTAGCGATCTGCTGAAGCCAGGACAGGAGGTGCTTGTTCAGATCGCGAAAGAGCCCATCGCCAAGAAAGGCGCGCGCATCACCTCGCATATCGCGCTTCCGGGCCGCTTTTTGGTCTTCATGCCCACCGTCAACCACACCGGCGTTTCCCGCAAAATCGAGTCGGACGGCGAGCGTCGCCGCCTCAAGGAGATCCTGCTGTCCGAAAAAGGCGACGCCTCGGGCGGATTTATCGTTCGCACCGCCGGAGCCGGAGCCACCGAAGAGGAACTCCGCTCCGACCTTCGCTTCCTGCTCAATCTGTGGGCCGACATCAAGCAGCGGTCTGAGTCGTCCAAAAGCCCCGCGCTCATCTACCACGACCTCAACCTCGTCGAGCGCATCCTACGCGACCAGGTAACTGATAGCTTCTCCGCCATCTGGGTCGACACCGAAACCGATTACGAGCGCATTCTTCGCTTCCTCCAACGTTTCCAGCCGTCGCTCATCCGCCGCGTCAAACTCTACAGCAAGGACACGCCGCTGTTCGAGCAGTTCGGCATCACCGAAGAGATCAATAAAGCGCTGCGCTCGAAGGTGTGGCTCAAGTCCGGTGGATCGATCGTGATCAACCAGACCGAAGCCTTGGTCGCCATTGACATCAATACCGGTAAGTACGTCGGCAAGACCGCGCGCCTCGAAGACACCATCGTCAAGACCAACCTGGACGCGATTCCCGAGATTGTCCGGCAGATTCGTCTTCGCGATCTCGGCGGCATCATCATCATTGATTTCATCGACATGGACGAGCGCAAAAACCGCAATCGCGTCATGGCTGCCCTTGAAGACGAGCTCAAAAAGGATCGCGCACCTTCGAAGGTCCTGCAATTCAATGACTTTGGCCTGGTCGCCATCACGCGCAAGCGCGTCAAGCAAAGCCTTGAGCGGACGCTTTCGACAACCTGCACGATCTGCCAGGGAACCGGCATGACCAAGTCGCCTGTAACCATTTGCAACGACATCTTCGTCGAGATGCGGAAGATGCAGAAACACCTCGATCGCGGTGACGTGATGCTCCGCGTCAACCCGGAAGTTGTCAAGCAGCTCAAAAGCCCCGGCACGCGCTGGCTCCAGGAGATGGAGGAGCTCGTGGGCAAGACCATCCTGGTCAAGTCCGACCCGACGCTCCATCCCGAGCAATTCGACATCCACTAGTCCACCTTTAGGTGGAGCAGCATCGAACGGGCGCATCGTTCTACTTCTCTTTTTTGCTCGGATCGAGTCCGCTGCCGATGAGGTGGTCCTAGTGCCTCGCTCGTGCGTCTCATACAGCAACTACATGGTGCAGTTCGGGTTCATCGCACCAGAGATTTACGTGCACCAAGGAGCTTCAACACAGATGCAAACCTCCCAAACTCCCCGACGTCTCGCCGTCCGCCTGATGTATGCCGCAACCGCCGGTCTGTTCACCGTTGCAACTGGCGTTGCCCTTCACGCGCAGCAGCCCCTTCCCGTCAACTCGGCAGCTCCGGAGACGATCAACTTTTTGGCCGAAGCAAAGGCTCCCGTAGATCTTTCGACACCCGATCTGAACTACTCGAGCAGCGCCGCCAGTAGCGATCTGAGCAGCGCGGCCCCGGACTCCGCCGCCGCCGAACGCTTCAATCTCTCTCCAGAGGGTGCCTCCTCTGATACGCAGCCGCCGCCGCGCCGCCGTTACGGACGCCCGCGTTATCAGGATCGCGGCCACAACGCCGATGGTTCGAACCGCTACACCTTTGAAGCCGGCGCTGGATTCACTACGCCAACCGGGGCTACAGGGAAGCGCACGGATCTGAGCTACAGCTTCAAGGCCGGAGCAGGCATCAACTTCAACCGTAAGTTTGGCGTCATGGCGGAGTACAACTACGATCACTTCGGCATCACTGGCGGCACGCTCACAAGCCAGACCAACGTGTTCAACACACTGTATGGAACGCTGACCAATCCAACCACTGGCACAACGACAAACTTCGACGGTCTGGATGGCAACGCTCACGTGTGGTCGCTTACCCTCAACCCGACATATACCTTCCACGAGGGTGACAAGACCAGCGCATATGTGGTCGTCGGCGGCGGTTTCTACCGCAAAATCACCAACTTCACCCTGCCCACGGTCTCCGTCGGGTATAGCTACTTCTATGGTCCGTACGAGTACGTGGCCAATCAAACTCTCGAGAACTACTCCAACAACGCCGGCGGCATCAACGGCGGCATCGGCTTCACCTACAAAGCATCCCGCTTTGCCGGGGAGCGCTTTTTCGCCGAGGCCCGCTACGTCGAGGTCTTCAACAGCGCCAGCACGAACTCTGTGAATAGCGACTACCCACCATCGAACGCTCGCACCGGCTACTTCCCAGTGACGGTCGGCATCCGCTTCTAACCTGTTAGCCCCGCACAAAGAGGCCCGTCTCCGGACGGGCCTCTTTATGTCTCAGCGCACGCGCAAGAACACCCCACCCGCCACGCCGGCGCATGTCAGCACTGTGATGAGAATCTGGTGCGGCAACCCGCGCTGCCGTGCCTCCCAGGAGTTCGTCCAAAGTATCAACAGCAGAGCCGCTATCAATCCAGCACCTGCCGACCACGCCAGCGGCCTCGATCCCACCGCGGCTGCCGCGAGAAAGCCGCCCCCAAGCGACGCAGCTGTCCATGCCGCCTCGTGCAGCAGCTTATACCCTGGACGCAGATAATGGTCTCGCACCACGAATCGCGGGGCCGCAGCCGCGATTCCGATGGTCGCCGCGAGCGCGCACACGACCACCAAAACATATCCTAGCGCCAGACCAGCTCCGACCACTACCAGTGTGCCCAGCATCGCGGCCGCTCCTAGTGCCGCATCGCCGACTCGATGTCAGCCGGTTCATGCGGCAGCTTCGCAATCAGGTCGACAAGCGCACCGTGCTCATCCACATAAAAGACGTCCTCGATACGCACGCCGATCTGCTCCTCCGGAATGTAAACGCCCGGCTCGATTGTAAAGACCCACCCCTTGTCGATCGGCGCCTTCGGATCGTAGGGGTCGTGCACATCGATGCCTACCGAATGCCCCAGCCCGTGCAGGAAGTATTTGCCCAGCGGCTCCCCGTGCAGATCCTTGCCGTGCGTGTTGATGTAGTCATACGCCACCTTATCGAGCGTGTCGGTCACCTCCGGGCCGCGCTGGTTTACGTTGCCCAGCCGCATCTTGCCAGCGACAAACGCTGCCGCCGCCGCCCGCTGCGCCCCCAGAACAACCTCGTAGATCTCCCGCTGCCGCGGCGTAAAGTGCCCATCCACCGGCATCGTCCGTGTAATGTCCGAGGCATACATCGAGTACTCGCCTGCCTCATCGATCACAACCACGTCTCCTTTCTCCATCACCCGAGAGTTGGCGGCGTAGTGTAGCGTCGTCGCATTCGGCCCCGATCCGACGATCGGCGCATAGCTCGGTCGCTCGCAGCCCTCCTCCATCATCTTTTCCAACTCAATTGCCCCCACCGTCCGTTCCCGCACGCCCGGCCGGATCGTTCGCATCCCCGCTAATTGGCCGTTGATCGAGGCGTCGCTCGCCTTTCTTAGCAGCGCAATCTCCGCCGGTGACTTTACCTCTCGCAGTTGGGTCGTCAGCGTGCTCACGTCATTGTCCGGAGGCGGCGTCGTCTGACCGAAGATCGCCGCCAGCAGCGTCTTCGTTGCATTCGCGGCGGCTACGTTCCCCTGCGTCCACACATACCGCCCGCGGCCGATCCGGTCCACTTTCAGAAAATCAGTGAGCACTGCCGGCAGCGCACTCATCGGCAGCACCTCGTCCACTCCCGTCATTGCCGCGACACCCGAAGTCTTCGCATCCATCTTCGCGCCGGTGTACTTTTCCATCACCAGGTCGCGTTCCGGCAGAAACAGCACCTCGCGGTAGGTATGCGCCGGCACCTCCGTCCCGAGGCGCGCCACCGTTGTCGCCGGCCCCGGCCCGATCACCACCAACGCAGCTCCCGGCTCCGTCCAACCAGTCAGATAGTAGAAATCAGCATCCTGCCGAAACGGCATGAAGTCCAGCAGCGGCTCTTCACCCGCAAACAGTACAGCCACCCCTCCCCGAACTCTGCCGCCCAGCGCCACGCGCCGTGCCCGATACTCCGCCTTAGGCACCGACTCGAGCGCTTGCCCCAATCCCGCTACCGCCGTCAGTAGCAGGCACACCGCCCACACGATACGTCGCATCCCCATCGTTTCCATTAGGTGCCCATCATACCCGAGCGGTCCTGGTCGTCCCTCGATCGCGATTGCGAGAACGTTCGGCTACGCGCCAAGCAGCATCGCCATATCGCCCGACAATGCCAGCAGCACACAAGCCATTCCCAGCCAGCGTTCCAACCCGAACCCGAACCCCAGCAGCACCGCCGCCAACGGACATGCCGCAACCCCCGCCACCATACCTATCCCGGCCAGCATCTCCGAAGCGCCGCTCTGCAGGTGTACCGGCAGCATCGCAAAAGCCGGCAGCGCCGCAGCAAACACCACGGCAACGCTGCCCACGGCGAGCCCGGCATGCGCCACCCGTTGTCGTTTCCGCTCCGGATACGCCCGCTTCCGCCACGCTCGCCAGCAGAACGCCATTCCAATCACCGGAACCAGCAATGCAGCAAAAAATGCCCCCACCAGTGTCTGTCCATGCATGGCTAAATTCCCGCCGGGTAGGGCTTTTCATGTATCTCCTGCCCAGCCGTCGCGCCGCTGCCCCGCTCAAACCGCCCCTGCAGCAGACTCAGCAGTCCCGTGTACCAATAACCAAAAACAAACAGCAGCAGAAAAGGCACAGTGAAGTAGTTTTCCGTCGAGATCGCATACCAAACCGTCCACAGAAAATACGCACCGATCGCCAACTCCATCCACGGCATCCACCCCAGCCGCTTCCGGTAGACCTTTGCCTGACTCTTCTCGCCCTTTTTCTTCACGCTGTACTTCGGTGTCCGCGCAAACGCGCTTTGCACCCCAAAGAACGCCTCCATCACGGCCTTTGTGTTCGAGATCGTTAGCCCAACTCCGCCCAGAGCCAACACAAACGGGATGTACGGCAACGACTTCCACCACGTCTTTCGATGCAGTTCCTTCTGACTCACCAGGTAAAACGTTGATACTGAAGCCGTGCTCGCCAGAAACAACGGCACATCAATCAGCAACATCTGGATGTATCCCTGCCAGCTCCGAATCACCATCGCCGGCATGAGCAGCACGCTGAGCACGATCATCAGCGGATAGCTAACATTCGCCGTAAGGTGGTACCACGCCTCGAGCTTGGTATGCCACGGTGCATCGCTCTCGAGCACCCTCGGCAAAATCTTCTTGCCCGTCTGGATCAGCCCCTTCGCCCACCGCGCTTGCTGCGTCTTAAATGCCGTCATCTCGATCGGCAACTCCGCTGGGCACTCCACATCCTGCAAGTATTTGAACTTCCACCCGATCAGCTGCGCCCGGTAACTCAGGTCCGTGTCCTCGGTGAGCGTGTCGTGCTGCCACCCACCCGCCTCCCCGATCACCCGTCGCCGCCACATTCCCGCCGTGCCGTTGAAGTTGAAAAACACCCCGGCGCGCGACCGCCCCCCATGCTCCAGCACAAAGTGCCCGTCCAGCAGAATCGCCTCAACCTGCGTCAGAAAGCTGTAATCCCGGTTCAGGTGCGTCCATCGCGTCTGCACCATCCCAATCCCCGGCTCGGCAAAGTGGTGCACCACCCGCATCGCCCAATCCGCCGGCGGCTGAAAATCCGCGTCAAAGATCGCCACCAACTCGCCCTTCGCCGTCTGCAGTCCCGCGTCGAGCGCCCCCGCCTTGTACCCATGCCGGTTCGTCCGGTGAATGTAGTGAACCGGCTGCGGTGGCAGATCCCCGAAACCCGTCGCGTATCGCTCCACCACACCCCGCGCCACCTCGCGCGTCTCGTCGGTTGAATCATCGAGCACCTGAATCTCAAACCGGTCCCGCGGGTACTCAATCCGGCAAACCGAATCCACCAGCCGGTTCACCACAAACTGTTCATTGAAGATCGGCAGCTGAACTGTCAAAAACGGCAGCTCGCCCGCCGCAAACCGCATCGGCGGCTCCGCCGACCGCGCCTCGTTCTTCCTGTTCCGGTAGTACAGCCAAACCAGCTGATACCGATGAATCCCATAGAACGCGAGCACCAGCATCACGCAGAAGTAGGGAATCAACAGTGTCGTGTCGAACCAGTTCCACCGGTACAGGTGTTCAAAGGTCTTGTCGCCATAATGCGAGCGCCAGTAGTGCCCCAGCCCCCTCGGAGCCAGCTGCACCGCCGTCCCCAGCATGTCCGTCCAACCCCGCAGAAGCGTCACCTCGCGCGTCTACAGGATTCTACGTGATCCGGCGGGATCCCCTCCGCTCGATCTCGCCAGCGCACCAGCATCGTTCCCGCCCGAAGCTCTCCGTCGTGCTCGGAGAGCGCCTCCGTTCCCAGCCTCGGCCCTTCAGTACAACCCAGGGATCAGCCGCTTCGTATCCTGGCGATACGTCACATACTCGCCGCCAAACGCTGCCGTCAGCGCCGCCTCTTCCACGCCAATCCGGTACAGCAGCGCGGCAGTCGGGATCACCACCATGATCACCAGGCCTACCCAGTTGCGCGTCGACAGCCCGATCGCCACGAAGATCAGCACCAGCCCGGTATACGAGGGATGCCGGACAAACCGGTACAAACCCCGACGATACAGCGTCTGTGACGAGTGAATCGCCACATTCGCACTGAACGACTGGCCCAGGCTCAGGATCGCCGTCCACCGGACCGCCAGACCGGTCACAAACATCAAAACTCCCGCCCAAGCGACCCAGGACGCGCCACCGGCAATCGTCGGCCCAACCATTGCGCCGGTCGTCTTCGCCACCGCGATCGACCCCCCGATCGAAAACCACAGCACAAGCAGCGATCCTTGGTCGCGCACCTCACCCGTGCTCCGCCGCGTGCGCGTTCCGATCAGAATCCCCACTTCGGACGCCACCCATGTCCAGTACAAGAACGAACCCACGCCCGCGGCCGTCATCCGAGCTCCCCGCCCACCATTGCTAGTTCAAATACATCGTCCGATACAGCGTATCCCGCTGCACCGGCTGAAACCCCGCATCCCGAATGATTCGCCGCAGCTCCTCCTCTGTCGTGCAGTTACTCGTCCCCGCCGCCTTCACCACATTCTCTTCCAGCATCACCGAGCCCACATCATTGCCGCCAAACCGCAGTCCAAGCTGCAGCACCTTCAGCCCCTGCGTCACCCAGCTCGCCTGCACATTCTCGATGTTGTCCAGGAACATCCGCGAGATCGCCAGAGTTTTCAGGTATTCCACGCTGGTCGCCTCGTCCCACCCC
>CALMVL010000044.1:0-1102 GCA_937873265.1 uncultured Granulicella sp. | reverse complement strand
ATTAATGACGATTACACCCTCCGACTCAGCTCGACGAACGTCCCCCGTGCCCATCCACTCCCAAGCAATGTCGCCTGGAGCGTTTACGCGATTGCCGCGAACAAGTTCAGTGCTAAGCTTCGCCCAAGATCACTGAGCCCAAAAGTTCGTTTCGACGAACAAGACCGTGCCGACCGGAGAGCCATCGTACTGTGCCGGCTTGAACATGTACTGATTTACGGCATGCCATGCCGCTTCATCCAAGTCGTTGTCCGCTGGACGAAGCAGCCAAATTTCAGTCACCTTCCCCTCATCAGAGATCATCAGGCCGGACATTACACTTCCGGAAAGTCTGTTCCGCCTCGCCTCCTCGCTGAATCTAGGCTCGACAGAGTGTTCGAGTACAGGTGGGACCCATTTCTTTTTGGGAACTTCCTCCCACTGCTCATGAAGGGCTGCCCAGGTGCAATCTCCGCACGCGGAAGGTCTTCCCTTCCGACCGACCGCAGGAAACGGTACCACTGTCGCAAGCTGCGGGGGCACGGCTAACAAAGCTGCCTGAACACTTTCAAAGAATAGCGCCTGCCGGAGCTTCGGGAGAACTTCCGCGATGTCGGACATTCCGAGCTCGATTTGTGATGCGAACTCGCCGCTTTGACGGAAAAGTAACCAGCTTACGTAGCTGTTCGTCGATCAGCGCCGTCTCTCGATCCCCGCTGATCGTCACGTTGCTGCTGTGATAGCTGACGCTGTTTGGCGTGAAGATGCCGAAGGTGAGATAGCGTGTCCCAGCAAAGGTCAAATTGCCGTTCGTCCACTCGTAACGGGTGTCGCTTTCAGCAGAGAAGCTGCGAAGCACCCACTGCTTGCCGATAAGCGAAGCTGAAAACTGTTGCTTAATATTTTGAGCAGACGTGCTGTCGAGTCCGATCCCCAGAAAAACGAGGACGAACACCCCGTACCACCGCAGCTGCCTCGGTCTGCATTTCCATTCCCGTGCCATGCAGTCATCCTATTGGAAAACGGTAATGGACAAAGGAATCGTGATCTAGCTCGAGCTATTACGATGCGACAAAATCGTCAGTGTGCGTGTGAACGCTAGTTCAAATACATGGTCCGATAC
>CALMVL010000043.1:17472-19275 GCA_937873265.1 uncultured Granulicella sp. | reverse complement strand
CCCGCCGCCGCCCAGCTACCACATCGTCCCCGCCAACGCCCCCGTTAAACCCGCGGAAGGTGCCGTCTCCCTCGCCCAGGTCGAAGTGCGCATCGACCCCGCCGCCGAGTGGCGCCAGATGTTCCACGAGGTCTGGCGCATCGAACGCGCCTACTTCTACGACCCCAACTTCCACGGCACCGACACCGTCGCCGCCGAGCGCGAGTTCGAGCCCTATGTCGACTCCATCGCCTCCCGCTCCGACCTCAACTACATCTTCCAGGAAATGCTCTCCGCCTTCTCCGTCGGCCATCTCCGCGGCAACGGCGGCGCCATCCCCGCCTCGCGCAGAGTCCCCGGCGGCCTGCTCGGCGCCGACTACGTCCTCAACAATGGCCACATCTGCATCTCGAAGATCTATACCGGCGGGGACTTCAACCCAGACGCCCACGCTCCTCTCGTCCAGCCCGGTTTAGATGTCCACGTCGGTGATTGCATCTTTCGCGTCAACGACCAATGGGTCGGCGACATGAGCGGCGCACCCGACATCCAGCAGTTCCTCGAAGGCACCGCCGGCCACCTCATCACCCTCCACATCGCCGGCCCGAAAGGCGAACACCAGCGCGACATCAACGTCATCCCCATCCCCAGCGAGTACAACCTCCGCAACACCGACTGGATCGACGCCAACCAGCGCAAGGTCGACCAACTCTCCGGCGGCAAGCTCGCCTATGTCTACCTGCCCGACACCGCCGCCGGCGGCTTCACCAACTTCAACCGCTATTTCATGGCCCAGACCGAAAAGAAAGGCGCGGTCATCGACGAGCGTTTCAATGGTGGCGGCCAGATCGCCGACTACATCGTCGAAGCCATGAAGCGCCAGATCGTCTCCTACTGGGCGCCGCGCTACGGAGCCATCGAGCACACCCCGAACGCCGGCATCTACGGGCCTAAAACCATGATCGTCAACGAGTTTTCCGGCTCCGGCGGAGACGCCATGCCCTGGCTCTTCCGCCACGAAGGGGTCGGTCCGCTCGTCGGCAAACGCACCTGGGGCGGCCTCGTCGGCATCGGCAACATCCCCATCCTCATGGACGGCGGCCACGTCACCAGCCCATCGGTCGCCTTCTTCTCGCCAGCCGGCAAATGGGACGTCGAAAACCACGGCGTGGACCCCGATGACGTCGTCGAACAAGACCCCAAAGCCGTCAGCGAAGGACACGACCCCCAACTCGAACGAGCCGTCGCTCTCACGCTCGAAAGCCTCCAGCAGAATCCGCAAGCCACCCCAGCCCGACCCGCCTATCCCAACTACCACCGTTGATCCAAACGGAAATGCCACGGCAACGGCAGCAGACTCCCATCGCTGCTGCCGTTGCCTTCGTAACCCAACGGTGGCTTCAGGTGGCGTACTTCGGAGGTAAAACGTCTATCCTTGGGGGAAGGGCCATGAGTTCTCCGGTGCTGTTCGCCCAACGCTGACTGCCTTGTTCGAGGAACCTGGTCGTGCCTCGCCGGCGTGCAGGAGTCGCTCGCGTCCAACCACATCCAACACCAACTGGCGCGATCTGCCGTCGGTGGAATATTCGAAGGAAGTTCTTTTCGTATGAAGAGTTTGCGCCAGCACCCAAGCCGGATCTCTCCCGTCGCCAACGACTTCCCAAACAGAACAGACCGACGGAGGGGGAGGAATGGGAGCGTCGCCACCCTCAGTCTCATCCTGCTCACCGCGCCCCTTGCCGCCCAGATTGTCCCCGGAACCCAAACCACCACCCAGACCGCAACCACCACGCAAACACAAGTCGGAACCCAGACCGGAACCCA
>CALMVL010000043.1:0-17372 GCA_937873265.1 uncultured Granulicella sp. | reverse complement strand
CCACCCAGACCGCAACCACCACGCAAACACAAGTCGGAACCCAGACCGGAACCCAACCTCCCCCTCAGATCATCCCTTTCCAGCCCACGTACGACCCTCTCGGCCCGCAGCACCCTGCCATCACCCCCCTCGCGCTGCCCACGCTCACGCCCGAGATCCTCACCCTCTTCGAGCTCGAAGGTCGCTTCGCCCAGGCCGTCGCCAAAGGCGGTGGAAAGGCCTTCGCCGAGTGGTTCGCCGACGACGCCGTGACCCTCAACAACGGCCGACCCGCCGTCCTCGGCCGCACCGCCATCTCCCGCGAAGCGCAGTGGAAGCCCGATCAGTACCAGCTCACCTGGGTTCCCGAAGGCGCCCAGATGAGCCCGGCCGGCGACATGGGTTTCACCTGGGGCCACTACGAAGGTCATTCCAAGGACCACGCCGGCCAGCCTGTCCTCACCTCCGGTCGCTACATCACCGTCTGGAAGAAGCAAGGCAACGGCCCGTGGAAGGTCGCCATGGACGCCTCTGCCGACGAGCCCCCCGCCGCCGGCGCCTGCTGCACCCTTCCCAAACCCTGACCGGAACTTCACTCCCCCAAAAGTGGCAGACCGCCGGGCCACGATCCACGTACCATCAAGACGCCGCAGATGAACTCCCTTCTCGTCAAAGACGAAGCCCTTCGTATCGAGGCACTTAGCCAGTACGAGGTGCTGAACGGAACACCCGATCCCGTTCTCGACGACATCGTCCGCCTCGCTGCGCAGATCTGCGACGCGCCCTTCGCCGCCCTTACCCTCATCGGAGCCGACCGCATCTGGTTGAAAGCCCGCGTCGGCATCCATGCGCCAGACCTCGAGCTCGGCTCAACCCCCTGTGAAACCACAATCCTCGGCGACTCGGTCTACGAGCTTCCCGATGCGCGCCAGGATCCCGACTTCGCCCCGAACGGCATCGTGCTTGACGGCCGAACCCTCCGCTTCTACGCCGGTGCCCCCGTCACCACGCCCGGCGGCGTCAGCCTCGGCACGCTCTGCGTCTTCGACGCAAGTCCGCGCCGGCTCACCCTCGCGCAAGCCAACGCGCTCGCCGTTCTCAGCCGCCAGATCATCACGCGCCTCGAGCTGCTCGGGCGCATCCGCCAGGTTGATCGCGCGGCCCGCTCCCGCCAGCGCGTCGAGTCTGCCCTTACCGTCGAGCGCAACTTCGTCTCCGCCGTCCTCGATACCGCCGGCGCGCTCGTCGCCGTCTTCGACACCGCGGGCCGCATCGTCCGCTTCAACCGCGCCTGCGAGATCGCCGCCGGATACGACTTCAACATCCTCGTCGGCCGTTATCTCTGGGACAAGGTGATCCCCAAGGACGATGTCCCCGACGCGATCCGCCAGTTCGAGCAGCTCCGCTCCGGCAAATTCCCGGCAACCTTTGAGAATCGCTGGATCAACCGCGACGGAACCACCCGCCGTATCTCCTGGTCCGCCAACGCCCTGCTCGACCCGCAGGGCCAACTCGCCTTTCTCATCACCACCGGCATTGACGTCACGGGCCAGCGCGAGGCGGAGGTCGCCATTCGTGAAAGCGAGGCGCGCTACCGCCAACTCGTCGAGGGCTCGCTCGGTATGGTCTGCACCCACGACCTTGAGGGCAAGCTGCTTTCTGTCAATGCCAACGCCGCCGAAAGCGTTGGCCGCACCGTGGAGCAACTCATCGGCAAATCGCTCACCGAGGTCATGGAGGCGGCGCAACGGGCCAGCTTCGGCCGCTACCTCGCCCGCATCCGGGAGACCGGCGAAGACCGCGGCCTGATGCACCTGTGCCACACCAATGGCGAAACCCTTGTCATCGCCTATCGCAACAAGCTGATCGCCGTTCCCGATCGAGATCCGTACGTGCTCGGCTTCGGCGTCGATATCACCGAGCAGGTCCGCGTCGAAGGCCGCCTGCGCACCCTCACCCGCCAGTCCGACTCCATCCTTGAATCCGTTGGCGAAGGCATCTTCGGCATCGACCTCGAAGGCAAGATCACCGTCATCAACTCGGTCGCCGCCCAAACCCTCGGCTACAGGCACGAGGAGCTTCTTGGCCGCGACATGCACGAAGTCACGCATCACAGCCGCGCTGACGGCTCGCCCTACCCCAGCGAAGAGTGCCACGTCCTCCAGACGCTCACCAACCTCAATACCGTCCGCATCCCCAACGAGGTCTTCTGGCGCAAGGACGGCACCAGCTTACCGGTCGAGTACGTGGCCCGTCCCCAGATCGAGACCGACTCGAATGGCGAGAGCACCGGCAAAGCCGTCGGCGTCGTTGTCGCCTTCACCGACACCACCGAGCGCCGCGCCCTCGACCGCATGAAGGACGAGTTCATCTCCACCGTTTCGCATGAGCTGCGCACGCCGCTCACCTCGCTTCGCGCCGCTCTCGGCCTCGTCACCGGCGGCGCTCTGTCCAAGCGTCCCGAAAAAATGCAGCAGATGCTCGAGATCGCCCTCGGCAACACCGACCGGCTCGTCCGTCTGGTCAACGACATCCTCGACCTCGAACGCATCTCAAGCGGCAAGGCCGACCTCCAGAGCACCATGTGCTCCATGGACGACCTCCTCACCCGCGCGTCTGCCCTGCAGCAGGCAGCGGCTGCGAAGGCAAACATCCGCATGCTGTGCAAATCCGCCGGTGTCGAGGTCTGGGCCGACCCCGACCGAATCCTTCAAGCCCTCACCAATCTCATCTCCAACGCCATCAAGTTCTCCCCCGCCGGCAGCCAGATCCAGCTGCGCGCCCGCACCATCGACGACACCGAAGCCCTCATCGAGGTCGAAGATCACGGCCGCGGCATCCCCGCCGACAAGCTCGAGCACATCTTCGAGCGCTTCCACCAGGTCGACGCCTCGGACTCCCGCGCCATGGGCGGCACCGGCCTCGGCCTCGCCATCTGCCGCTCCATCATCAACCAGCACGGCGGCCGCATCTGGGCGTCGAGCGTGCAGGGGCGCGGCACCACCTTCCACTTCATCCTGCCCACAAAACCCAGCGTCAAGCTCCAGTAGCTGGGTGGAACCGCCCTACTCGTCCTTTTCCCGCAGCTTCGCCAGCCCGCTGAAGTCCTCAAGCGTTGTCATGTCGCCTTTCACCTCGCCCGTCGAGGCCAGCTCGCGCAGCAGCCGCCGCATAATCTTCCCCGATCGCGTCTTCGGCAACGCCTCCGTAAATCGCAGATCATCGGGCCGGGCCAGCGCACCAATCTCCTTGGCCACCCACTGTCGCAGCTCCTGCCGAAGCGCGTCACTCGGCTCGGACCCACCCTCGAGCGTCACAAACGCGGCAATCGCCTGACCCTTCATCTCGTCCGGCCGACCCACCACGGCTGCTTCGGCCACCCTCGCATGCGCCACCAGCGCCGATTCGATCTCCATCGTCCCCAGCCGATGTCCGCTGACGTTGATCACATCGTCCACGCGCCCCATCAGCCAGAAGTAGCCGTCCGCATCCCTGCGCGCGCCGTCGCCGGTGAAGTAACACCCGGGTACCTCGCTGAAGTACGTCTTCTGGTAGCGCTCGTCGTCGCCGAAGATCGTCCGGGCGGCCGAAGGCCACGGCTTGCGGATGACCAGCAGACCCCCATGATTCGCCGGCACCGGCTCGCCGTGCGCGGTCACAACCTCGGGCACCACACCGAAGAAGGGCTTGGTGGCCGATCCGGGTTTGGTGGCAACGGCTCCGGGAACCGGCGCGATCATGATGGCTCCGGTTTCGGTCTGCCACCACGTATCCACGATCGGGCAACGCTCCCCCCCGATCTCCCGATAAAACCACATCCACGCCTCAGGATTGATCGGCTCGCCCACCGTGCCCAGCAGCCGCAGCGACCCGAGATCATGGTTCCGCACCCAGCTGTCGCCCCATTTGAGGAACGCCCGAATCGCCGTCGGGGCGGTGTAGAACACCGAGACCCGATGCCGCTCGACAATCTGCCAGAACCGGTCCGGCGCCGGCCAGTTTGGCGCGCCCTCGTACAGCAACACGGTCACGCCGTTCTGCAGCGGACCATAGAGGACGTAACTGTGCCCGGTCACCCAACCGATGTCCGCCGTGCACCAGTACACGTCGTCATCGCGCAAATCAAAGATGTACCTGCTCGTGAGATACGTGCCGACCGAGTAGCCGCCGGTTGTGTGCAGCAGACCCTTCGGCTTGCCCGTCGTGCCGGACGTGTAGAGCAGGTAGAGCGGGTCTTCGGCATCCATCCACTCAGGCGGGCACTCCGGGCCCGCCTCGGAGACCACGTCATGCCACCACAGATCGCGACCGTCTTTCATCGTGATCGCGCTGCCGGTCCGCTGAAACACCACGACCTTCCGCACCGATGGGCAGTGCTCGAGCGCCTCGTCGGCGATCTGTTTGAGCCGCACCTCCGCGCCGCGGCGGAGACTGCCGTCCTGCGTGACCAGCAGAACGCACCCCGCATCGTTGATGCGGTCGACCAGCGCGCTTGCCGCAAAGCCGCCAAAGATGACCGAGTGCACCGCGCCGATGCGCGCGCAGGCCAGAAGCGCAATCGCCTGCTCGGGCGTGACGCCCATATAGATAGCGACGCGATCTCCGCGCCGAACGCCCAGGGCTTTCAGCCCGTTCGCGAATCGCTGTACCTCGGCGTGGAGATCGGCGTAGCTCACCCGGCGGATCTCCCCCGGCTCACCCTCCCACAGCAGCGCCGTCTTTGCGGCGCGGTCGCCCCGCGCGTGGCGGTCGACGCAGTTGTGACACAGGTTCAGCTTGCCGCCGACGAACCAGCGGGCGTGCCCCATCTCACCCTCGCACACGGCCGTCCACGGCGCGAACCAGTCGAGCTCACCGGCGGCCTCTGCCCAGAACGCATCGGGCTCTTCGACGCTCCGCCGGTACATTGCCTCATACTGCTCCAGGCTCTGAATCCTGGCTCGCTCGGCAAACGCGACCGGCGGCGGGAAGACGCGATCCTCACGCAACGTTGAGGAGAGATGCGGCGAGGACGGAATCGAGGACACGCGGACATTGCCTCCCGGATCGCGGGGAACGATCCTCTGAGAAGCTACCTGATGCCCAAAGCCGCTCGCAACCTCCTGCGTAAAACACCGGCGTACCATCGCCGGATGAGCTTTACCTCCTCCATGCTCATCGGTTTCTTTCTCGGCTTTGCCTTCGGTGTGGGCTGTGCCTTGGCGGTTATGT
The DNA here is from genome assembly GCA_937873265.1 of uncultured Granulicella sp. GTDB lineage: Bacteria > Acidobacteriota > Terriglobia > Terriglobales > Acidobacteriaceae > Edaphobacter. Next base: position 12,182 of record CALMVL010000043.1, on the reverse strand, counting down.
ACTCCATCTACCTCGGCGGGTATCGTGCGGCGGTGCGCGACAGTCTGCTCGCCAGCCATCCACCGCGCTTTGCGGAGGCGGTCGCACGCCTCGCACGGGGTAACCGGGGCTAGCCCGCGCCGTCAGGGTCGATCGGCGGCCAGCTGTGCCTTCAGGCTCTGAACCTCGGCGGTCAGCGCTCGCAGCATCTCCCGGATCTCTGCCCGCTGACTGTCGTCGCTGGTCGGCTTCTTGCTTTCGATGTAAAACGTTCCGTTCGGCTCAAGGACGCAGCGTTCGACCTCGGACGGATTGTCAAAGCCCTGTCGGTGCAGAACACTTAACAGGTCCACCTCCGTGAGCGTTTCCCGCTGCATCGCCGCCCGGTCGAGCTGCCCATGCCGGATCAGAACCGCTTGCGATCCTTGAAAGCTTCTGTCCACCCTCGGGAAGTGGAACAGAAACCGCATCAGAAGCCAGTTGATCGCGAGCAGCGAAAACGCACCGATGATCCCGCCCGTAACGGAGTTGTCATCGCCGATGATCGCGTTCTGCACCGTGTTCGACAGGCTGAGCAGGACCACCAGGTCGAACGGGTTCAGCTGAGCCAGCTCCCGTTTACCGAAAAGTCGAAGAAAGATAATGAGGCACAGGTACACGATCACCGGCCGCAAAATCTTCTCAAACACGGGCAGACCAAGGTGAAACATGCTGCCAATCACGGTGATTGGACCCTCCGGTTATTGTTGGTAGCGCTGCTGGTGCCACTCCCACGCCGTCGAGACGATACTGTCGAGGTCGGCGAAGTGCGGTGTCCAGCCCAGCTCCGCCTTGATCTTCTCCGAGCTCGCCACCAGGACCGCCGGATCGCCCGGCCGCCGGGGCTGCTCATCGACCGTGATCGGACGTCCCGTGACCCGCCGGACAGACTCGATCACCTCCCGCACGGTAAAGCCCTGGCCGTTGCCGATGTTGTAGACGAGCGGCGATCTGTCGGACAGGGCGTGAAACGCCAACAGGTGTGCATCGGCCAGGTCGGCCACATGGATGTAGTCGCGGATGCAGGTTCCGTCCTTGGTCGGGTAATCTTTGCCGAAGATCTTGATGCTTGGCCGGCGGCCCAGAGCCACGTCCAGCACCAGCGGGATCAGGTGCGTCTCCGGCTCGTGCGCTTCGCCGTAACCCGGAACCGCCCCAGCCACATTGAAATAGCGCAGGCTCGCATACCGGAAGCCGTGAATCTGATTCAACCAGCGAAGCATGTGCTCGACCAGCAACTTGCTCTCGCCATAGGGGTTCGTCGGCCGCAGCGGAGCCTCTTCCCGGATCGGCGTCGACTCCGGCTCCCCGTAGCAGGCAGCCGTCGAGCTGAACACCAGCCGGTTGACGCCCGTGGCCAGCATCGATTCCAGCAACGTTAATGTGGTAGCGGTGTTATTGCGGAAGAAGGTCTCCGGCTTGCGCATGCTTTCCCCCGCCTCGATCAGCGCCGCGAAGTGCATCACGCCGTCGAAGCCGCCCTCGCGCAGCGTGGACTCGACCAGCCCCCGGTCGGCCAGCTCTCCATCGATGAACTTCGCCCCCGGAGCCACCGCGGACGCTTTGCTGTGGCTGAGGTTGTCGAAGATCGTCACCTCGTGGCCCTGCTCCAGCAAGAGCCGCGTCACCGTGCCTCCGATGTACCCTGTTCCACCCGTTACCAGCACCTTCATGGTCATCCCCTGAACTCCTCAGCAAGCGTACAACCAAAGTACCAGTGCATAGAAAGAACCCATGCGGCACACTCTCTCAAGTAACCTAGACACAGAGGAGATGGACGCGGAGCAGCCCACGCACGGCAGATGAGACCTCCGGAACAACAACCCGTTCGCCTCGCTGATCCGTCTTCTCTGAAGGGAAATCGATGAGCAGACTTCCCCATTGCTCTCCCACGCGCCGCCTGGTCATCCGTGAGCTCCGCCTGGCGCTGCTAACCAACACCCCAGGACGCACCTCCCCACACCTCTTCTGAGCCCGTTTTTGCCTTACATCAAGACCATGTCACCCCTCGCTCCCATCATCGAGGTCTAATCAGACTAAGGAACACCGACTCCTATGGCCAAGCCGCTCCGCACCGACGACTCGAACCCGCCCCAGAGTATGCAGTTCACTCATTTCGGCGTTCTAAACGACGGCCAGCAAAGCAAATCCTCCGTCGTCACATCGATCACGCTCAACATCATCATCGCCCTTTGCGTCCTGATCATCGGCGCCGCGGCCAAGAAGACGATCGATCACCGGCAGAAGCTGACCAGCCTTACCGAGCCGATCCCGGTCAAGCAGCCGGAGCCGGTAAAGCCGCCACCGCCGGTCGCAAAGCTGCCGCCGCCGCCAAAGATCAAGGTCGAGCCGCCAAAGATCCAGGTTGCCGAGGTCAAGCTGCCCGATCTGCCCAAACCGCCGGAAGTGAAGATGACCCAGCCGACGCCGGTCATCGCTCCAGCGCCGCCAAAGGCCGTGCAGGCGCCCCCCGCGCCAAAGGTGGTCAATCTGGGCCGCGCCGAAGCAGCCTCCGTGATGGCCAACAACCATCCGGCGCCGGTCTCGCTCGGCCAGCAGAATAACCCGATCGCGCCGTCGGATCGTCCAGCCACCAGCGCCGTCAACCTCGGCCAGCGCGGCATGGCCGGCATGCCGAGCTCCAACACCGGCATGGGGGCGACCAAGGTCAGCCTGGGCAATGGTTCGGCCGGCGGCACAAACATGGCCGGAACCGGCACGCGTCCGATCCAGGGCGTTAAGCTCGGCGTCACCGGCGGAACCGGTCCCATGAACTCCACCAGCCGCCTCGCCGGTCCGGTCAACCTCGGGCAGAACCAGCCGCCTCCGATCCAACGCGTCGCCGCTGCGACTCCGACTGCACAGCGAAGCGGGCCCAAGGTTCTGTTCAAACCGCGTCCCCAGTACACCGACGAGGCCGTCAAACTGCATATCGAGGGCACCGTCTCGGTTCGCCTTCGCGTCTCCTCCGCCGGAAGCGTGCAGGTGCTTGGCGTCACCAACGGCCTTGGCCACGGTCTGGACGAAGCGGCCATCCGCGCCGTGCAGGCTACCCGTTTCCAACCCGCGATGGACGCCACCGGAAGCCCGATGGACTGGGAAGGTGTGGTCAACGTCGCCTTCCAGCTCGCCGGCTGACACGTTGCCCGCCCACCCGCCTCTCGACTAGCATTTCACCCAGGAAGACTCGCCACCCGAGTCAACCGCAGGAGCAATCATGATCTTCCGGAAACAGTACGCTGCTGGGCTCGTTCTGACAGCGATCGCCATGGCCACCATCCCGGCCAGCGCCAAGGTGCCTTTGATCGGCAAGAAGAAAAAGGAGGCGGACCCGCCGCGCAAGCTCACTGCCGCGCAGAACGCCCTCATCGACAAGGCGATCCTCCGCGAGAAAGATGTGGTCAAAACGGTCAAGGACCGCGCTCCGATCGTCGAGACCTACATCCAGAACATGCGGCCGGATCCTGTGCTCAGCCAGATCCCAGAGTCCGATGAACACTTTCTGGGGCGCGTGGACTTCGGCAAGGTGATCGGCGATGACGCCTACCAGATCAACTCCAACACCGCGCACGGCACCTCCGGCAACAGTAAGTTCGGCATCCTCAAGCACTCCGCGTCCTACGTCACCGGCCTCGGCTCGAGCCTGCACCTCAACTTTCACGAGGCCGGCTTCGTGCAGATGCTGCTGATGGATTCAAACGGATTTGATCGTCAGCACTACACCTTCGTCTTCGTCCGGAACGACTTCCTGGGCAACACGCCGACCTCCGTCTTCGACGTCCAGCCGGTCTCCGGCAAGAGCTCCTTCGGTCGCTTCTTCGGCCGCATCTGGGTGGAGACACGCAATGGCAACGTCGTTCGCTTCAACGGCGACTTTTCCGGAACCGAGCAGACCTACAAGGAGTTCTACCACTTCGATAGTTGGCGTACGAACGTGCAGCCTGACCTCTGGCTGCCAACCTCCTTCTACGTCGAAGAGAGCGACCCGAAGAGTACCTCCCGCACACTCAAGTTCAAAGCGGTCAATCACATCTGGGGTTACGTCCTCAAAGTCCCGCCGCCCGAGTCCGAGAACACCTCCATGGACGTCGTCGGCGCGACGGACGTCTCGAGCGAGGCGCAGGACGTCAGCCCGCTCGGAGCGCAGCGAGCCTGGGTGCAGCAGGCCGAAGACAACGTCGTGGAGCGGCTCTTTCAGGCAGGTCTGCTCGATGCCCCCAGCGAATTCGATAAGACGCTCGAAGCGCTTGCCGGCAACATCCTCGCGTACAACGGCATCGCGCTGGCCCGTCCGATTCGCGTCCGCACGCTGCTCACCGAGCCGCTTGAATCCGTTGCGATCGGCAACACCATCATCATCTCCAAAAGCCTGATCGACACCACCGGCATCGTCACCCAGGATGGCGCGCAGCAGATGGGCAATCTGAATGCCATCCTCGCCTTCCAGCTCGCGCATATCATCCTCGGCCATCGGCTGGACACCAAGTACGCCTTCAACGACCGTCTGCTCTTCCCCAGCACCTCGGTCTTCAATCGCATTCCCATGCACCACACCGACGCGGACAACACGGCCGCCGCCAAGAAGGCCATGGAGCTGCTCAGCGCGAAGGAACTGGTCGATGGACAGCAGTACTTCGGCCTTTACCTGCAGCAGCTGCAGCAGCGCGTCAAGGCGCTCAAAGCGCTCAACGAACCCATGCTCGGCGACGGCCTGGTCAAGAGCGACAACGATCCGACCTTCTGGATGGCGGCCCTCATGTCCAAGAGCCCCAAGCTGGACATGAAAGACCTCAAGCAGCAGGCCGCCATGCCTCTGTCGAGCTTTCTGCGCTACGATCCCTGGACCGACCAGGTAATCACCCTCCATTCAGCCTTTGAACCCCTGCTCACGCCGGCCGACAAGATGCCCTTCGAGGTAGAGCCGGTGTACCTGAAGCTGAGCTACTACAGGGCTCCCGCACCGCCATCTGCGGCTCCTGCCGCAGCCGCCGCCGCACCCGCCGCCGCAGACGCCACCCAAACGGCGCCTCCGACGGACACGACGCAGGCAACCACTCCGGCCGCGGCCCCCGCCACGGCTCCCACGCCAGCTCCGCAGCAATAACCGCGGGTCCGGGAGATGCCAGCGCATCTCCCGGATTCGCCTTTTTTAGGATCAGGTCAGACCCTCTCGCCCGACTCGATCGCTGCAGGAGCATACCTCATGAACTGTCGTTTCCTCCTCGGGGCACTCGTCGTTCTGTGCGTTGCCGGGGGTAGGCTCTGCTCGGCGCAGGCGGTGCCTACGGCCACCCGCGAAGCAACAGCCCAGGTCGGCGCCGCCGTGTCCATCGCTTCCCCGGACTTCGGTCAGCTCTACATCAAAGGCGTCTCGATCTTCGGCGATGTGGACGTCGGCAATCACCTCGGAGTGGAAGCCGACGTCCACCTGGTCAGCTACATCACCCCAACCGACATCGGCCAGGACACCTACCTTCTTGGCCCTCGCTACAGCTTTCACTACCGGCGGCTCACTCCCTACGCCAAGGTCGTCTTCGGCCTTGGGCAATTCCAGTACCAGTACGACAACATCCCGCACTACCACGAAAACTACTTCGTGTACGGCGTCGGTGGCGGCCTCGACGTTCGCGTCACACGCCACATCGTCGTGCGCGCTATCGACTTTGAGGCCCAGCGCTGGCCCGGCTACCGCACCAATGGCTTGACGCCCTATGTCACCACCTTTGGCGTCGCGTACGCCTTCCGCTAACTCCCTTGTCTTCCCTGCGTTGCCATTCCACTAGTCTGCCCGGAGTCCCGCACGTGTCCCTTCGCTCGTCACTCGCGCTTCTTCTGCTCGGCGCTGCCGCAGCATCCCAGCTTCTTGCGCAGGCAAAACCGACGGCCACGCGCGCTGGCGACCTCCAGGTAGGCGGTGGGTACTCCAATGCCGCCTCCGACTATGGTGGCCGCTTCACCGGCTTCCACGTCTACGCGGACTTCGACTTCCTCACGCATGTCGGCGCAGAAGCCGCCTTTCACTTCGTGAAGAACGGAGGAGGAGACCCCGACTTCAACGACATCTACGAAAAGACCTACGAGATTGGCGCGCGCTACTTCCGAACCTACGGTCCCGTCTCTCCCTACGCGAAGATCATGATCGGCCGCGGCGTCTTCAACTACCCGGCTTACTACCACGCCAACCTGGCCTATAACCTGTACGCCCCGGGCGTAGGCGTCGACCTGCGCGTCAGGCCCTACCTGAACGTACGCGGCGACTTCGAGTATCAGCAGTGGCCGGGCTTTCCCTCAAACGGTCTCAGCCCCGCCGTCGTCAGCATCGGGGCGGCGTACCACTTCCGCTAGCCGACCAGCGCCCGTTCTAAAAGTGATACGCGACGCCGACCGCGGGAATCGACACAACTTCGTACCGGTTCGTCTGCAGCACATTTCCCGGCAGGCTGAAGTCCGGAGCCTTGACCACCATGCCCCGATACTCCACCCGCACATCAAAGCTCGGGCTCAGTTCATAAGCCACGCCGGCCCCGAACAGGCCGCCGATCCGAAGATTGCGCTTCGTGTCAAAGGTCGTACTCCGGTAATCCTCAAGCGGCGAGAAAACCAGTGTGCCCACGCCGACCTCCGCGAAGGGATTGAAGTTCCTGTAGGTTCGGCTGTACACGTAACCGGCCGTGAACTCCTGCTGCCGCGTATGGATCCGGTAGCTCGTCTGCGCCGAGGACGGTGTCTGATACTTGGTGATGTACTGCGCAAAGGAGTAGTTCACCTCGAGCCCGCTGCGGGGGGTGACCAGGTAGCGATAGCTGGCGAGCGCTCCAACCGGCAGGGTCGTCTCCAACGCGATGCCACCCGGTCCATGAATCTCCGGTGTAAAAACTCCCGCCACACTCAAGCTGACATCCTGTCGGCTCTCTTGCGCCCATGCTGCTGCCGTAAGCATCAGCAGCGCAGCCAACACCATCCTCTTCATCATTCGTTCCGCCAGACCCTTTCAGATTCTCGCGCGACCCCACCCGGGGAGAAAGTGACACTTTGACAAAATCATCCCGAGCGGCGAAGCCGGAACTCCCGCGAGAGTTCGCTTCCGCGCTTCTGGCAATTGTACCTGTCTCACACGGTAGCCGCCCGCCCAAGCAGGGACAGGCCGGGACAAATCCCCGGCCTGCCGCTGCCATCACTCCCTGCTTTTCTGTTACTGAGCCGGCGGCGGCGGTGGTGCTCCCTGCTCGCCCTGGTGCTCCTCGCGACGCTCCTTCATCTTTGCCTGCATGGCGTCGAACTTCGTCTTCTGGTCATCCGTCAAGAGGGCGCGCACCTTTGTCGTCGAATCCTGATGAATGGCCATCATCTTTGCCCGCTTGTCCGCCGGCGCCGTCGTCGTGTCCTGGTGCAGCGCCCGCATCTGGTCGTGCTCGGAGGCGTCGATCGCCTTGACCTGCGTCACCTGGTCCGGCGTCAGGTTCAGCGCCTTCGTCATGTGCTCGATGCGGCGGTCGTCGGTCTGTCCGTGGCCACGGTACCCCCCGCCAGGCTGTTGATTGTCCTGTGTCGTCGCTGGCGCGCTCTGGTTATCCTGCGCAAACACCGGAGCCGTACTCATCACCAGGCCGCACACCATCGCCGCCATCATTCGCTTCGTCGTCTTGATCTCCATCATCTCTTCTCCCTGCCGACCGTTCCGGCCGGCGTCGTCCTGCCTCTCTATAGACAGAAATAACGCCAGGAAGTTCCGTTTTCCCCTGCATTTCTCTGCCGCTCGCGCCGTCAGCCGCGTTCCGGAACAAAGCAGAACGGATCCCCATGCGCCGCCGCGTAGCTTTCCACCACCTTCAGGAACGCGACCGCCGCATACGACAACTTTGCCTCCCTGCGATAGACCAGCCGCAGCTTACGCTCCATCTCCAGTTCCGGCACCTCCACCCGCACCAGCCGGCCGCTGTCGAGTTCGGCCTTCGCCGTCAGCCCCGGCACCAGCGCCACCCCATTGCCCATCTCCACAAACCGCTTGATGGCCTCGATGGACGGCAGCTCCACCGGCATGTGCAGCTTCGTCTTATGCCGCTGAAACGCCTGAATCACCTTTTGCCGCTGCGGCGACGGGATGTTGTGCGCAATAAACGTCTGTGTTCCCAGCTCCCGGATCGAGACCTTGCCCGCCCCGGCCAGCCGGTGCCGCGGATTCACCACAAACGCCAGCTCGTCGCGGTACACCACCGTCGACCGCACCTGCGGGTCATCCGGCCGGAACGACACGACCCCCAGCTCCACCGAGTGCAGCAGAATCTCGTCCGAGATGCGACTCGCCAGCGATCGTCGCACCTCGATCTTGATCCGCGGATGCGTCCGCCGAAACTCATCCAGCAGCGGCAGCAGGTAGAGGCAGGTGTACTCATTGGCGGCAACGCTCAGCCGGCCTGTGTGCAGCGCCCGCAGCTCGCCCAGCGCCGTCGTCGCCGCCCCGCGCAGAATCAGCAGCTTGTGCGCATACTCCAGCAGCACCTCGCCCGCATCGGTCAGCGCCCCGTCGCGCGAGCTCCGCTCAAACAGCATCTCGCCCAGCTCTGCCTCGAGCTTCGCGATCGCCTGGCTCACCGCCGGCTGCGTCCGATGCAGACGCACCGCCGCCCGCGAAAAACTCCGCTCCTCCGCCACCGCCACAAACGTCTCCATCTGCACCAGATCCATCGCTCCCGAACCTCCGCGCGGCTGATACGCGCATCACGATCGCTAATACAAACCGCGCATCGCATAATAGCTGGTTATGATAAACACACACCAAGGAACCGTCCTCCATGCCCGCTAGCAACCACATCGTCTTCTTCGACACCACGCTGCGCGACGGCGAGCAGTCCCCCGGCTGCACCATGCATCTCGACGAGAAGCTCCGCATCGCGCACGCCCTCGCCACCCTCGGCGTCGACATCATCGAAGCCGGGTTTCCCATCGCCTCGGAGGGCGACCTCAAGTCCGTCCAGACCATCGCCGCCGAAATCGGCACCGGTCGCAACGCGCCGCGCATCGCCGCCCTCGCCCGCTGCAGGCAGGCCGACATCGAAGCCGCCGCCCGCGCCGTCGAGCCCGCCAACTCCAATCGCATCCACACCTTTCTTTCCACCTCCGACCTTCACCTCGCCGCCAAGCTCAAGATCACCCGCGAACAGGCACTCGACCAGATCGCCCAAATGGTCGCCCTCGCCCGCACCTACACCGACGACGTCGAGTTCTCCCCAGAGGACGCCACCCGCACCGACCCCGACTTCCTCGTCCAGGTCTGCCAGGTTGCCATCCAGGCCGGAGCCACCACCCTCAATCTCCCCGATACCGTCGGCTACTGCATCCCCGAGGACTACGGCGCGATGTTTCGCACGGTGCAACACCGCGTCGAGGGCATCGGCGGAGTCACGCTTTCCGCGCACTGCCACGACGACCTCGGCCTCGCCGTCGCCAACTCCCTCGCTGCCATCGAGGCCGGCGCCCGCCAGGTCGAGTGCGCGGTCAACGGCATCGGCGAACGCGCCGGCAATACCGCCCTTGAAGAGCTTGCCGCCGTCCTTACCGTCCGCCGCGACCGCCTTCCGTACGGGCACTCGATCGACATGCAGCACCTGTACCCCACCTCGCAGCTGCTCGCCAGCTGCATCTCCTTCGGTGCGGCGCCCAACAAAGCAATCGTCGGCGCCAACGCCTTCGCCCACGCCGCCGGCATCCACCAGCACGGCATGATGGCCAACCCCCTCACCTACGAGATCATGACCCCCGAATCCGTCGGAGCCCCCAAGAGCTCCCTCGTCCTCGGGAAGCACTCCGGCCGCCGCGCCCTTGAGCAGCGCCTCCGCGACCTCGGCCATCCCCTCTCGAAAGTCGAGCTCAACGAGGTCTACACCCGTTTCACCGATCTGGCCGATCGCAAAAAGATCATCTACGACCAGGACCTCTTGGGCCTGCTCCACCTTCAACGATCCGTCATGAGTGCGTAGCGCGACACGCGCGTCCCGGGAGGACCATGGACAAGCCAAGCCAGTTCCGCAAAATCATGGAAGGAATCAGTGCCTTATTCCTCTGCCTTCTGATCTTTGTTGTTCGTGCAACCATCAGCGTCTGGAATCAAGCAGGTGTCGCCAACCGGATCTGTTGCATCGTGGCCACGCTCGCCTGCGTCCTTGGCGTCGCCATGAACCGTAAAGCGTCCAATGTTGCTCTGCCGCCTGGTCCCGTACAGCACAAGGGCGTCCGCCTTCGTTAGCTTTGCCGTATTTCGCATCAGGCTACGCCGCGAGTGGCTCCCTGATGCGGCCAAAACGTAGGGGTGCTGCAGCCCCCGAGGTCCGCATGAAGCAAAAAATCGCCATCCTCGCCGGAGACGGCATCGGCCCCGAGGTCACCCACGAAGCCGTCACCCTCCTCAAAGCCGTCGCCGAGTTCGGCGGCCACGACTTCACCTTCACCGAGGCCCTCATCGGCGGCGTCGCCATCACCGCCGAAGGCACCCCGCTTCCGAAGCGGACACTTGACATCGCCCTCGCCTCCGATGCCGTCCTCCTCGGCGCCGTTGGCGACAACACCTTCAACGCCCTTCCCCCATCCCAGCGTCCCGAGGCCGGCCTCCTGCAGATCCGCCAGCACCTCGGCGGCTTCGCCAACCTTCGCCCCGCCACCGCCTACGTCGCTCTCGCCCAAAGCTCCCCGCTCCGCCCGGAAATCATCGCCGGCGCCGACATCCTCTTCGTCCGCGAGCTCCTCGGCGGCCTCTACTTCGGCGAACCCCGCTGGTGGAACAAGTCGCCCGACGCGCCCGGCCACGGCGAAGCCATCAACACCATGCGCTACACCACCGACGAAGTCACCCGCGTCGCCCGCATCGCCTTCTCCCTCGCGCAGAGCCGCCGCAAAAAGCTCACCTCCGTCGACAAAGCCAACGTCCTCGAGTGCTCGCAACTCTGGCGCGCGGCCGTCGACCAGCTCGCCCCCGAGTTCCCCGACGTCACCGTCGAGCACCAGTTCGTCGACTCCATGGCCATCCACCTCATGAATCGCCCGCGCGACTTCGACGTGATCCTCACCGAGAACCTCTTCGGCGACATCCTCTCCGACGAGTCCGGCGTCATCACCGGATCGCTCGGCATGCTGCCCTCCGCCACCCTCGGCGGGAGGGTCAACCTCTACGAGCCCGTCCACGGCTCCGCCCCCGATATCGCCGGCCAGGGTAGGGCCAACCCCCTCGGCGCCATCCTCACCGCCGCCATGCTCCTCCGCCACTCCGCGCACCTCGAGCAGGAGGCCGCCGCCATCGAGTCCGCCGTCCACCGGGTCCTCAACGACGGCCACCGCACCGCCGACATCAGCCGCGGAGCCCCCACCGTCACCACCCAGCAGATGGGCCAGCTCGTTCACCAGGCCTTCACGGAATCAACCGATCGCCGGCAATCCATGCACGCCGTCTAGCCAAACCATGCCCAGCCCAACGATGCCCACGCAAGCCAAATCCGCCCGCGACTTCCACGCCAAGCTCCTGCTGGTCAACGCAGGCATCTTCGTCGGCCTCGCCTTCCAGTTCATCCGCGGCAGCCCGCTACCCGCCATCCTGGTCACCGGCCTTGTCATGGCCGTCCTCGTCAACGCCGTCATGTACCTTTCCAACCGCTTCTCCCGCAGACCCTGACCCGAACCCATGCGCCTCGTCCGCCTCGCCGCGATCTGCCTCTTCGCCACCCCGGCCCTTGCCGCCCCCGCGCAGGTGCAGGACGAGGCCCCCTCGCAGCTCCACACGCCCACCCTCAACCCGCACCGCAGGCATCGCCCCGAAGATCTCTCCTGGATGTGGCAGTACACGGAGCCCGCTCCCGACGGCCGCGAGAACCAGCTCGTCAACGATCCCAACTTCAAGCCGTTCCTCAAGGCGAACCTCACCGCTCCGCAAAGCTTCTGGGGCAACAACCAGCCGCTTCCCGACGTCGTCCGTGACTTCCTCGGCGTCCCTGGTCAGGTCCTCGCCGACAGCAATCGTTACCTCACCGTCACCGGCTGCGTCCCCCACTTCTGCCCCAGCCGCGGCCTGTTATGGCTTGACACCGGCCTCAGCCAGCCGCTCACCGTCTTTGCCGCCATCGACTGGATCAAAGACAACCGCGCCCCTGGCCAGCCCGGCTCCGCCTACACCCTCTGGC
>CALMVL010000042.1 GCA_937873265.1 uncultured Granulicella sp. | reverse complement strand
GCCGCCCACTCCATGACCGCCGCCGTCACCAGCATCGCCGCCACCGTCGAGCCCACCAGTCCGATCGTGACCGGCAGCCACTGCCGTCGCAGCAGATCCATCGACGCCACCACGCCTACACCCGCAGGAACAAAAAATAACCCCATCGTTCCTAGCAATGGCCCCGTCACTCGCCCGATCTCCATCACCTCGTTCGGTTGCCCTCGCCGTCGGAGATGCAGTGCGAGCGCCAGCAACGCCATGCCTACCACAGGCCCAGGCACCGGCAGATGAAGCGAACGCGAGACAATCTCGCCCATCAACTGCGAAAGGAGCAACACCAACACAGATCGGACCATGGAACCAGCATGGCGGATTCCTCAACTCGTCGCAATCGAAGCCCGCCAGAAAGCGCGATCCAGCGAGACCGAACCCCCAGCGCATCGCACTTCTTGTATCCTCAGGGTTGACGCACTCCTCGCCGTGCTCCCGGGCATGCGCGAAGATCCAGGACCTCCAGCCGCGGATCCCCTCTTAGCGTGATCCATCCGCGGCATGCAACGGAAACTCCCAAAGAACCTGACGCGAGCCATAACCCTGGCCAGACCGCGCGTCCTTGCTGCAAAACCGCAGGAAAGGCATCAACACCTTGAGCGACCCCATCATTCCCTCCGCCGAGCAGCTTGCCGAGAGCCGCCGCGAGCACTGGCATCAGGCCGGCAATCCGCTGCTCACCATGGAGTCGCTCCTCCCCTGGTTGCAAACCTCCGGCCTCGTCCTCTTCGCGCCCCGCGGTCAGCAGTTCCCCTGCCCCGCTCCTACCCTGGTCGAAGCCGTCCTCGGCGCTCCCACGCCCGCCTCCTCCGTTGCTGACCGCGAACCCGCCCGCTCGCTCCTCGGCCGCATGGTCGCCGAGGGCACGGCGCTCCCGCTCAACCTCCTCGGAGCCCCCGGCACCACCCCCGACGAGCCCGACTTCGTGGTCGCCACCGCGGTCTTTGCCTACCTTTTCACCCTGCGCGGCGATAAGGCCTTCAAGCAGCTTCCCTCTTCGTCCGGACCGTTCAAGGTTTCGCCGCTCGCCGTCAACACCTACACCATGCTCTCCGAGTCCGGCCCGCGTTCCGCCGCCGACCTCGCCAACGAACTCGGCAAAGGCCTCACCGAAGCCGCCGTCCTTCGCGCCCTCTCCGAGCTCTGGCAGCACCTCCGCGTCTTCCCGGTCGCGCAATCCGACGGCGCCACCCTCTGGGAGCTCGCCACCGCCCGCTTTACCAAAGCGATCAAGTCCGGCGCCAACGCCGGCCAGCCTTCCGCGCTCTCTGCCCTCATCACCCTTTATCTTGGTCAGGCCGTCCTCGCCACTGCCGACGATGTCGAGCTGTTTCTCTCCCCGCTCGCCCCCCGGTCCCGTGTCCGCGACGTCGTCCACGCGCTCACAGCTGCTCGCGAGCTTGGCGAGCTCGTGGTCGAGGGTAAGCACGTCCTGCATGTGACTGGCGACCTCCCCGCCTTCGCTCCGCTCCCTCAACCCGCCGGCGAAGCCGACGTCAGCCCTTCTCTGGAAGGCGACGGACGCATCAAGAAGTTCGCCGGCTCTTCCACTCGCAAACCCGCACTGGGCAAAGCGAAGCCCTTCGCCGCCGACCGCGAACGCCGCCCCTTCGACCGAGCTCGTGGGCCGGTTCGTAAACCCGCCGCGAAGGGCAATACCTCGGTCCGACCGGGCAAGTCTACCTTCAACCGGCCCTGGGATGAGGAGCGCGCCGCACGCGCCGCGCGTACCCAGCCGTTCCCGTCCGAGACGCCGCCCAAACCTGAGTTTCAGGACATAGATCTCGACGCGTCCGGAGATGCCACCCCGACCGAAGCCCCAGGCGCCCAGCCGCGTCCATCCCGCCCCACCTC
>CALMVL010000041.1 GCA_937873265.1 uncultured Granulicella sp. | reverse complement strand
GCCCCGACGGGATCAGTGACGATAGCCGACAGATCGTTATCTTCAGCGCTCATTGAGCGCATCGGCGATTTCTCACTCATCCAAAGCGCCAAGCGCCGGCCGCCGATCACTCGCATAAATGCCGAGAACGGCGTTCATGGGACCAATCCGACATCGTTTGAGCAATATGTTGAATTTTCGAGCATACTCAACTGCACGATACGGTACAGTCCTGGGATACTGTGCTCATCTCCTCGGCTGGAACTGTAGAAACTCCACACTCCTTTGCCCGGGGGTAATCACCAGACCTGTCTCCTTTCGCAGCCGCTGAAGAAAGTCAGCGTTGGAATCGGGCGGGATCTGCACTTCAATCTTGTATGCACCTTCCAACTCGGTCTCATTCACGACCGGGCGATCCAGCGAGTGCTCAAGGTCCCAGCAAATGTCGTCCATCGTACCTTCCTCGAAGACGCTATAGATTGCATTGAGGTCTTGAGGCCGACCAGAAGACTGAATCGCTTCGTCCAGCCCGCCCGTCCCCTATAACGATGCTGCCACTCCTGAAGTGACCCAGGGCTTCATTATCAGCTGGCAGAGCTGCCGGCTTCCGACCCGGCGCTACGCTCACCACATAGACGTCGGTGAGCCGCATTTCTCGCTGCATCGTCACATGAAAGTAGTCCTGAAGGCCTTGCTCCATGCGAAGGGCCATCTTCTCGCGGCTTTCCGGCGTGGGCAGCAGCAGCGCGATGTCATACCGCTTCCCGTCATCCAGAGAAGGTGGAAGCAGCACCCGGACAGAGTTCGTCTCGTATAGAAGACCGATAGCGTTCCTGACAGTTACGCCCTGCGAAACCCAAAAATCGTTGGATGAAGCGTTGCCGTTTTGCTCGCCCTCTGACGGCGTGATGTGGACCGTGTACGAAGGTGTGAACCTTGGCCGATGGTCGGTCGCTCTCGGCATCCTTGCGGGCTCTGCGTCGAGAAGCACCTTATTGCTTTGTAGAAAAGTCTTGATGTTGGACTGAGTCGGTCTGGTGTGCGTAATGCGACCCTCCAGCACTGCATCAAGCGTCGGGGTGTCTGGGATGTAACTTTGCTGTAAGCAACGCCGCCCAGATGCTAGGCCCAGCCGTAGCCGGTCTGCTCATCGCAAGCATTGGCATCGGCTGGGGGGCTTTTCTGCTCAACGGCCTCTCCTTCGGGCCGTTCTTGTTTCCATGTGTCTCTTCCGCATACCGGAGCTGCGCACAAGCGCCCGTGCTCGGCGTACGACTTCCGGGTTCTTAGAGGGGCTCCGCTATGTGTGGAACAGACCGGACCTTCGGACGATCCTGATCATGTTGTTTCTGATCGGAACCTTTGGGATGAACTTCCCGATCTTCATTTCCACCATGGCCGTGAGCGTCTTCCACACGGACGCGCGCGGCTTCGGCCTGCTCTCTTCCATCATGGCGGTCGGCACGCTCGCAGGCTCCTTGCTTGCAGCCAGCAGGCAGCGGCCCAGTGTGGCGTCTCTCCTGTTAGCAGCGGGCGTCTTCGGGCTGGGTTCCACCTTCGCGGCCTTGTTGCCCGGCTACTGGTGGTTCGGCACCGCGCTCGCGGTCGTCGGCGCTGCTGCTCTGACGTTTACAACGGCACGAACAGCATGATGCAACTGACGACGGAACCGACAATGCGGGGCAGAGTCATGGCCCTGAGGGTTGGCATCGCACTTGGGGGGACGCCGATTGGCGCTCCTCTGATTGGATGGGTCACCAATCACTTCGGCCCTCGCTCATCGCTTGGCGTCGGTGCCTCGGCTGGTTTCGCCGCTGCCGTTGTTGCAGCCTTCTTTTTGCCCGCAAGGCAAACGCACAACTCGCCCGGCTTTAGTACTGGAAAACCAGTCTAGCGGAAGTGATCCGAACTCGTCACAGATGAACGTTTCTAGTAGCGTACCTGGTCCTCAACTGACGACAGCGGCGTTTCTCGTTACCTAAACGCCTTCTTCTCCCCTGAGTGTGAATGCTCTTCACTCAATCCTGCTTGGGCGCGATTGGTCGCAACGGTTTGTTTATGTTGCGCTGCCCAGCGGGCAAGGGGAACCAGTGCGGCCCGTAGCGTATGGCCCAGATCCGTCAGCTCATACTCCACCCGTGGCGGCACGCTGGGAAACAGTGTGCGCGTGATCAGGCCGTCCATCTCCAGTCGCTTCAGCGTAAGCGTCAGCATGCGTTGGGAGATGCCGCTCACCCTGCGTTGGATTTCGTTGTAGCGCAGTCGGCCTTTCGCAAGTGCACCGACGATCAGGATGGTCCACTTATCGCCGACGACGCCGAGAACATCGGCCAGCCCTCTGCATTCGGCAGGGGGAAGGGCGTCCTTTGGAACAGAAATGTTCGTTTCACTCAAAATAGTGCCTTCTTGTGGAGATCATCAGCACACTCCATACTAGCGCTACGAACAAGGTGTTCGCGACTCGCATCACGCGTCGAGTCGCTGCGCCTGAGAGGACACATCTATGCAATCCCTATCCAGCACTGCTACACACATCCCGGCGCAAGCCGGCATGCCGCACTCTGAAGCCCGCGTACGGCGGCGGAACAAGATCATCTATTGGACCCTGACCATCGTGATGTTCGTTCCGGGCACAGTCGGCGCCTTTGCCGAAGCGTTCACCCGCGGCCCGGCGAGCATCGTTCAGATCATGCTTGCACTTGGCTTTCCGCTTTATGTGATGAAGATCCTCGGCGTGTTCAAGATCTTCGGCGGCGTGGCCATCCTGACAGGGAAGTTGCCTCGCATGAAGGAATGGGCTTATGCCGGTTTCAGCATCGAGTTCCTCGGCGCGACTGCGGCGCATCTGGCGACCGGTGACCGCATGTACGCTCTTTTTCCTTTGTCGTTCTTCGTGGTCCTCGTGATTGCCTACGTCCTCTGGTACAAGACAGCCGCAACGCCTCTTCCGTTCGAACGGCGCGCTTAGGCTGAACACGCCCTTTCTCGTCGCGTCCTCAGCCATTTGGGCGGCGACTTTCACTCAGACACCAGCAAAGGCTGAAGGGAGCTCTATGTCGAAGCTACTGGTAGTAGAAGCAAGCCCGCGCGGCGAGTACTCCATTTCCCGCAACCTGGCAACCCGGTTCGTGGCCGATTGGAAGGTTGCGCATCCCGCAGGCGAAGTTGTTGAGCGCGACCTTGCAAAAGCGGACTTGCCCTATGTGAACCTCCCCTGGCTCGGGGCAAGCCTGACTCCAATCGAGGCACACACGCCCGAAATGAAGGAGGTGCTCACCGTGTCGAACGAGCTTGTAGACGAACTGCTCGCGGCTGACCACATTGCCATCAGCACGCCCGTTTACAACTACAACATCCCCGCCAACCTCAAGTCCTACGTCGATCACATCGTGAGGAAAGGCCGCACACTCGGCGCGACCGGGGAAGGTCTCGTCTCTGGCAAAAAGTGCACCGTGCTCATGGCGTCAGGCGGTGTATACACAGAGGGTTCGCCGATCCAAGACCGCGACATTGCAACCATGTACTTGCGGCTCATCCTGAAAGTGATCGGGATCGAAGAGGTGACCTTCATTGCGGCGGGCGGCAGCAAGGTCGTTGATCTCCGCCAACAGTCCAGAGAAGACTTCCTTGCGCAGTTCGTGCCAGCCATTGCGGCGGCTGCAAAAGCTTAACGTTCCTTCGTCAGCAATCCCATCGTCACCAAAAACGATCGGTGGTGTTGAACACTGAGAGCCTCGTAGAGTCGTACAGATAAGTCGCACGAGGATGCCCTACACGCAACGTTAGCGACTCAGGTGAGCTTCAGGCATCCAATGTTTTTGCCCCCTCAGCTATGAATTAGCGAGTTGTCAACCACCATCGACCGTTTTTGGAAGCGTACACGGGCTCAACTTTCGCTATCTGCGCTTCTCAGGATTTGTAGAGCTCGCCGCATGGCCACTCAACAGGAAGCGCTGTCTGTTGTGTTTGGCTAATTCAGTTCTTAGGCTGTGGCACCCGCTGCGATGAAGAGGGCTGCGGAATATACGAGGACAAGGAGATTCAGCAATGGCAGGAAGAGGCGGGCAAGCTGTCGGCTGTTGAGAACTAAGAAGTGCAGAGACGCGATTCCAAGGAGCAGGGACGCGAGTGGAAGCAGCATCACGCAGTTGCTGGCGAAACGACTTGGAACAGTTGTCACGCTACGAAGAAGAGGGAGAAATTGCAGAGGTGGTACGAGAGTTTGCAATAGGAGAAGGCGCAACCCGGTGAGCTGGCCTTGAGAGCCAACCTTGCTTTCATTATCTGGTGTCGACCGCCACCGGAATAACGCAATACAAGCCGTCAGGATTGGGAGAGCCAAGAATACAGCGACCCAAGTGTTGAGCGTCGCAGGCTGTATCATGCGTAAACCCAGAGGATTGAGGCTGTTTCCATTAGTACCGCCAAGTCGCATTATCGGAAGTTAAACCCGACAAGAACAAAGAAGAGCTCGCGATCGCGAGCTCTTCTTTTCATCATTTAGCCATCCGTCTAGTGGTGCTCCCCGCCCCCATGGAACCCGCCACCCTGCGGAGGTCCGCCATGGAAGCCCTGGTAGCCGCCCACGTGCTCTCCTTCAGGCCCATGCCCCGGATTCCCGATGTGTCCCTGACCATCCCGCGCCTCGTTTCCCTGGAAGTGCTGGAATGGCTGAGCGCCACGCTCCGGAAATGGCCCGTGATACCCGTAATGCGGATCGAACCGATTGTCCACGTGGCCGTAGAATCCTCGTGGGCCGTGAAACCAAGGTCCGGCCCCGATAAAGACGCCACCGGCGAACCAGTCCGGTCCGTAGTACCCGTACGGCGCGCAGTTGTACGGCGCATAATCGAAGTACCCATACGGACACACCGGGGCGACCCCGATGTTGATCGAAACCTGTGCCGGGGACACCGGCGCCCCGCTTATCAGCATTCCAGCTAGAGCCAGAGCCGCCACGGGCTTCCAAGTGGACATAGAACCTCCTCGTACCTGTTTACTTGGAGACACGAATCCCGAATGAAGTTGTGTCCACACACCGCAAGTCACTGGCTTGCTGACGGTGATCACCCGACCAGAGCGCGTAAGGACTTTGCCTTGATGTCTTTCGGCAGGAAAGCTGCTTTGGTGATCGCCGGCCCTCCGCTTTGCCCCAGTCTCTGCGATGGAGTCGCACCAGGGAGTCGCCGACGTACGACGTCTCGGTCTTTGCACCGTATGGCATATAAGACCGCGCCCGAACGGAACCCGGGCGGGGGAAGGAGGGATGCCTATGCCGATTGCCCAGCTCACGGTTGAACTTGAAATCCCGCACGCGCAATCGATCAAGGATCGTCGCCAGGTCGTCCGTTCCATGAAGGACAAGCTTCGTCGCCATTACAACTGCTCCGTCGCCGAGCTCGACGACGCTTTGCTCTGGAATCGAGCTACCCTCGGCATCGCCACCATCTCCTCCTCCACCAGCTATTTAACCGCTCAGATCCGGGAGATCGATCGCGCGTGCCACCGCCTCTCGACCGGTCTTGGAGCCCTTGTCCTGGATTCCTGGGCCGACATTGTTCCAAGCTGATTGCCGCCGCGTTTGCAAACTTCGGCGGATCAACGTCGTCTCACTTGATATCCTCAACTGTTGCACCCAAAGAACGAGCCATGCCCGAACAACGAGCCCGAACGCACCATCGCAACCGCGTTGCCAACACGTTCTCCGAGGAGATCGGCGCCATGCTGGAAGGCGAGCTAGCCGACCCGCGCATCGCTCCCAGCTACGTCACCGAAGTTGTCCTCGCCCCGGGCGGAAAATCCGCCCGGGTGTTCGTCGCCGTACACGGCGGCGAACCCGAGGAAACGTCTACTCTCGACGGCCTCATGGCCGCCCGCGCCTGGATCCGCTCCCAACTACGCGATCGGATGGGCGTTCGGCACGTCCCCGAACTCACTTTTGCGATTGACCGATCCCAGCGCATGACCGGACGCATGGATGAGCTGCTGACCCGCATGCGCAAGCGGGAGCGCCGCTTCGCCGGCAACGCCGCAAGCGCTTCCGAAGCATCCGCCGCGCGTCCTCTCGATCCGGGAACCGAGACACGCCAGTCATGACCGCAAGCCCTGCCTCCGCCGCGCACACGAGCGATCTGCTGGACGCGATCCGGTCGCACCCGCGATTGCTCATTACCTCGCATGCCCGCCCCGACGGCGACGCGGTCGGCTCCGTCCTGGCTCTCTCGCTTCTGCTGCGGCAACTCGGTCACGAGACCACCATCGTTCTGGCCGACCCGGTCCCTCGCATCTACCGCAACCTGCCTAGTGTCGACCAGGTCCTCGAAGCCGCAACCCTCGATGGAATCAGCGGCTTCGAAGTCGCGCCGTGCATCGTGCTCGAGTGCGACAGCGTGTCCCGCACCGGTCTCGCCGGCTTCGGCTCCCGGCTCCTGCTCAATATCGATCACCACGCCAGCGGACGCGAGTTCGCGTCCGTGAACTGGATCGACCCGGACGCCTGCGCCGTTGCGGCCATGATTTTTCGGCTGGCCCTCGAACTTGGCGCGGAGATCACCCCGGCGATCGCAACCTGCCTGTACACCGCCGTCCTCTCCGACACGGGCGGCTTCACCTACGGTGGAACGAACGCGGAGACGTTTGCGCTCGCCCACGAGCTGACTCGGCGCGGCGCGCACCCTGGCCAGGTCGCTCGCCATGTCTTCTTCTCCAATCCTGAGAGCAAATTACGCGTACTGGGAACTGCCCTCAGCAAGATGCAGCGCGATGGGCCGCTCGCCTGGACGTGGCTGACCCTAGACGACATCGCTCGCGCGGGAGCTGCCGTCGAGGACTGCGAAGGCATTGTGAACTACCTCCTCAGCATCGCCGGCGTGGAATCCGCCGTGTTTCTGCGGGAGCTGCCCGAAACGAGCAGCTTCCGGCTGAGCCTCCGCAGCAAAGGCCGGCTCGACGTCGCCTCGATTGCAGAAAGCTTTGGCGGAGGCGGACACCGGAGCGCGAGCGGATGCACCCTTGCAGGCCCGCTCGATCACGCGTCCGAGCGCATCCTCTCGCAGCTGCGGAGCGGTCTCTGTTAGCCTTGGACTCGCTTTTCCAGATTTGATGGACGCCTTCGCCACAGCTTCCGAGGCCACACCGGATGGCTCCATGTCGCCGTCGCCCTCGCTTTTTCGCGCGCGACTTCGCCTTCTGTTTCAGCTACCGGATCCAACGGTTCTGCGCGAGTTTGCCGTCCTGCTGGTCGTCAGTCTGTTTCTTTTGCTTTACGGTCTTGTGCCAATAGTCGGCGGCGATCGCCTGGGTCTGGTCGGCGCGGACGAGCCGCGTTATGCGCAGATCGCCCGCGAGATGCTGGCGACGCACGACCGTACCTGCGGCGAACTCCAAACCGAGATTGTTCCGCGCAACCTGCGCTGGACCAGCATTAAGAATTCCGCGCGGTGCCTCGCCAGCGGAACCGTGACGCCGATCCTCTACGGCAAACCGTGGCTCGAGAAGCCCGCCCTCTATTACTGGCGCGCGATGAGCTTCTTTAGGGAGTTTGGCGTTTCGGACTGGTCGGCGCGTTTGCCCTCGTCTTCGGGCGCCTTTGCGCTCATTGTTCTTGTGTTCCTCCACATGCGTCGCTTCCGGCCTGGTGGACAGCTGGACGCGGCGCTGATTACCGCTTCAGCGCTGGGGATCGTGAGCTTCGCCCGCGGCGCATCGACGGACATGCAGCTGGCAGCGCCTTTCTGCATCGGAATGCTCGGCTGGTACGCGTGGTACGAGACCGGACGGAAGTTCTGGCTGTTTGACCTCTACTTCTTTGGTGCGGCGGCGACGCTCGCCAAGGGTCCGGTCGCGCCGTTCCTCGCCATGCTCATCATTCTGGTGTTTGCCGCGCTCCGCCGAGAGTGGTCGCTACTGCGGCGCACGATCTGGATGCCCGGCGTCATCCTCTACCTGGTGATGGTGCTGCCGTGGTATGTCGAGGTGCAACGGCGGAACCCGACCTTTTACCGGTACTTCTTCCTGGAACATAATCTGGAGCGCTTCGCCACAAACCGCTACCAGCACCATCAGCCGTTCTGGTTTTACCTCGCCGTGCTGATTCTCGGCCTGATGCCATGGACCGCACTCGCTGTTCGCTCGATGATCGATGCGGTCCAGACCTCGGTCGCGGAGTGGAAGACGCGGCGCAATCCGGCGCACTACCTTGGGCACACGCGAGCGGGCGACGCGTTTCCGGAGTTTCTGGTTGTTTGGGCACTGCTGCCGGTGCTGTTCTTTTCGTTCTCGGGGTCCAAGCTGCCGGGCTATATCCTGCCCTCGATCCCACCGATCACGATTCTGACGGGCGACTACCTGAATCGCATCCGGCGCACCGGACTTCCGCACTGGCTGCTTTGGCTGCACGCGAGCATGGCGGCGATTCTGGTCTTTGTGCTGGTGCTTGCGCCCCAGCATATGACCTATGAGACGCTGGTGCCCTCGCGGGGGTGGCTGCTGACGGGCGCCGGCTCAGGGATCGGACTTGCCCTGCTGATCGTGTTCCTGATTCGGCGCTGGGGCATTCCGTCCGTGCTGTTTGCGACGTTGATTCCGGTGATCGCTCTGATGGTTTTTCTGCTGGGGTTTCACGGTCGGGAGCTGGACCTGAACTACTCCGCGCGACCGTTGGCGCAGGCCATTCAGCAGGTCGCGCCGGAGGTTCGGCTTGTGGCGGTTTCGCACGTCCGGCGCGACATGGACTACGGTCTGGCGTTCTATCGCAATCAGCCGATGATCCACTACGATCTGGACGGGGTTCCGCAGCAGGAGCACCTCTTGATCATCCGGTCGAGCAACACGGGGGATCTGAATCGGTGGCTGAGCGGCCGCGTCTATCAATCCGTTCTGCTGTTCGACACGCAGGGGCTTGAGGTTTACCGCGTGGCGGCCGCCAAGCGTTAGCTCTGCGATTCCCTGGGGCGCGAGAGTGCGGGATTCAAGTAAGCTCGACCGAAGGCGTTTGACGTTGCCCATCGCGACCCAACTCGAAGTTTTGGACCTACGGCACTTTTCCGCGCGGCAGCTTCGGCCGCTGCTGGAGCGGGAGGCACAGATCTGGCAGAAGCGGCTACGGTGGGATTACGCCAGCTCGATCGAACTGCTGCTGGAGTATCTGGATTCAAGGGTTCTGCCCGGGTTTGTGGCGCTTGATCGCGGCAAGGTCTGCGGGCTCACATTTTGTGTGTATGAAGCGCAGAAGTCGGTCGTGGGCGACGCGTTCGCGGTGACGGAGGCTGGAGACGCGTCCATCCCGGTCACGGGTCTGTTGCTGCGTCATTTATTAGACCTGCTGCGGGCTTCCCCGACGGTAAGCCGCATCGAGTCGCAGCTGCTGCTGTATGACTCGGGCGTGCTGGACGAGTTTTTTCTCCCGGAGGGCTTTCTCCGTCACCCGAGATTGTTCATGGAATGCGATCTGGGGGCGAGCGCGGGAGCGGACCGGAGCCAGACGGGCGAGACATTTCAGGGAGCCAGCGGACAGGCGCTGCTGCTGGCGCGATGGTCGAACGAGCATTACCAGACGGTGGCCGAGTTGATCCATGACGCGTACTCCGGGCATGTGGATGCGAGCATCAATGACCAGTACCGAACGCTGCATGGGTCGATGCGGTTTCTGCACAATATTGTTCGGTTTCCCGGATGCGGCGTCTTTGAACCGAGGCACTCGTGGGTGCTGATCGAGGCTTCGGGAGGATCGCCTGTGGCGGTGGTACTTTGCTCGAAGGTAGCGCCGGATGTGGCGCATGTCACGCAGCTCTGCGTGGCGTCAAAGGAGCGTGGACTTGGGCTTGGCCGGCGGCTGCTGCAGCACTGCATGCGAGAGCTGCGGGCCGCCGGCTTTCAGGCGATCTCGTTGACGGTGACCGAGGAGAATGTTGGAGCCGCACGGCTCTACCGGGAGCTTGGGTTTGGCGTGCGGCACCGGTTCGACGCGATGGTGCTGCATGAAGGTGCGATGGCGCGCCGGCCGGTTCTGCCGCTTCTGTAATCGGAGCTGCCGAGTGAGTGGAGCGAGGACGCTGGCTACTCGACGTGGTAGTTGGGGGCTTCGCGGGTGATGATGACGTCGTGCACGTGCGATTCGCGGAGGCCGGCGTTGGAGATGCGGACGAAGCGGGCGTTCTGTTGGAGCTCGGGGATGGTGGCGCAGCCGAGATAGCCCATGCCGGAGCGGAGGCCGCCGACGAGTTGGAAGACCATGGATTCGAGCGGGCCTCGGTGCGGGACGCGGCCTTCGATGCCCTCGGGAACGAATTTTGCGAGGCGGTTCGATTGGGCCGGTTCGCGGGCAGTAAGGTTGGGGCGCTCGCACGCGAGCGGGTCCATGTCTTCCTTGCCCTGAAAGTAGCGTTCGCCCGAGCCCTGGGCCATGGCCGAGAGAGAGCCCATGCCGCGATAGGCCTTGAACGAGCGGCCCTGGTAGAGGATCGTCTCGCCGGGACTCTCGTCGACGCCGGCGAAGAGCGAGCCGATCATGACGACGTTGGCGCCGGCGGCGATGGCTTTGCTCACATCGCCGGAGTACTTGATGCCGCCGTCGGCGATCACGGGGATGCCGGCCTTTTCAGCCGCGCGGAAGGCTTCGGAGATGGCGGTGATCTGCGGCATGCCGGCGCCGGTGACCATGCGCGTGGTGCAGATGGAGCCGGGGCCGATACCCACTTTGATGGCGTCGGCGCCAGCGTCGATGAGGGCTTGCGCGCCCTCGTACGTGGCGATGTTGCCGGCGAGGAGGTCGACCTCGGGGAAGCGCCGTTTGACCTGCGCGACCGCGTCGAGGACGCGCGAAGAGTGGCCGTGCGCGGAGTCGATGGCGAGAGCATCGACACGGGCGCGGATGAGTTCGGCGGCGCGCTCAAGAAAGTCGCCGGTTGCGCCGATGGCTCCGGCGACGCGCAGGCGGCCCTGGTCGTCTTTCGAGGCGTTGGGGTACTTGAGCTTTTTCTGGATGTCTTTGACCGTGATGAGGCCCTTCAGCTCGTAGTCGTCGTTGACCACGAGGAGCTTTTCAACACGGTGCTGGTGGAGGATCTCTTCGGCCTGTTCGAGGGTGGTGCCGACCGGGACGGTGATGAGGTTGGTTTTGGTCATCACGTTGCCGATGGGGATGTCGGTCTGGGAGACGAAGCGGAGGTCGCGGTTGGTGAGGATGCCGACGAGCTTGCGGGCTTTGGTGACGGGGACGCCGGAGATCTTGAAACGACGCATCACCTCAAGGGCGGCGGCGATGGGCTCTTCGGGCGAGATGGTGACGGGGTCGACGATCATGCCGGACTCGGAGCGCTTGACCTTGTCGATCTCGCCGGCCTGCTGCTCGATGCTGAGGTTGCGATGGACAACGCCCAGGCCACCCTGCTGGGCCATGGCGATGGCGAGGCGGGACTCGGTAACGGTGTCCATGGCGGCCGAGACGAGCGGGGTGTTCAGCGTGATGCGCCGGGTGAGTTGCGTCTCGGTGCTGACCTGGGTGGGAACGACCTCGGAGAAGGCGGGGACGAGCAGGACATCATCGAAGGTGAGTGCCTCGGGAACGGGGGTGATGATCATGGGTGCGAATCCTATGGCAGGCTGGGAGCTGAGTCCAGGAGTGCAGGCTCGCTCGCTGGGAAAGGCTCGAGAGTTCCCCATAGCTTATCCGACTTGCAGGTCGAAGACGTTGTGACCGCCGCTTGCAGGAGAGAGTGGATAACGGTAGACGGCCTGATCCGCAATCTCGGGTCATGTTGCGTCGCTTCAGGGTGCAGGTAGGTCTCCCGAGCGAGACGGCACGATGGATTGATCTCGCGTTGAATCGGATGTATGATGACGGAAGACGATTTTGTTCCGTTGCAGCAGTTTGCCCTGTGTTGGCGGGCGGGTGGCGGAAGAGATGAGTGGGCAGAGGCCCACTTTTTCTTTGCTCGGAAGGCTTTGCCGGGGAAGATGTGCTGCCGGCCGAGCGTGTAGGTGACGGCGGATTCCATGGCAGTACAAATCGATCAGATACGGGAAAGGGCAAGTCGCGTGGCCGGATCGCACGGCCTGGAGGTCGTCGACGTAGAGCTTCAGGGCTCGGGCAAACAGCGGCTTTTGCGGGTGTTTGTCGAGAAGGACGCACCTGGCCGGACGGCGCTGATGGAACGGGCAAGAACGGACGAGGCCGCGGCACACGAGCTGCCGAGGGGTGTTCCGGTTGAGATGCTGTCGGGCGTAACGCATGAGGATTGCGCCGCGTTTGCGCAGGACTTTGGAACGGTTCTGGATGTGGAAGATCTGGTTCCTGGCGCGGAATACACACTGGAGGTGTCCTCTCCGGGGCTCGAACGCAAGCTGAGCACGGCGGCCGACTACCTTCGGTTTACCGGAAGTTTGGTGAAGCTGCAGACGTTTACGCCGGTCAACGGCAACCGGCACTGGAAGGGGCGCTTGCGGCAGTTCGCGGATGACCTTTTGACGCTGGATCTTTCGGCGGTGAAGCAGAAAGGCAAGGCGAAGAAGGCGGCGCCGGCCGAGGAGATCATCGAGATTTCCCTGAGCAATGTGGAGAAGGCCAACTTAGTCGCAGAGATTTAGTTGGGCAGCAGCGATCTTGTTGGGCAACAGCATAGCAACGCAGTTGACGTGAAGGTGAGTGAGCAATGGCAAGTGTTCTGTATCAGACGATTGAAACGTTGAGCCGCGACAAGGGGATCGAGGCGGACATCGTGGTGGGCGCGGTTGAGGACGCGATCGCGCTGGCGACGCGTAAGTACTACAAGACGCAGGAGAACATGCGCGCGGAGATGGACCGGGAGACGGGCGAGATCCGGGCGTATGTGTACAAGACCGTGGTGGAAACGCCGGATGAGGTGGAAGACGAGGCGAACCAGTTGACGCTCGAACAGGCCCGCGAGCTGGCGCCGGAGGTTGAGATCGGCGGCGAGCTGCGATTTTATAAGGACACGACGCCGCTGGGCCGGATTGCGGCGCAGATGGCCAAGCAGGTGATCTTTCAGAAGGTGCGCGAGGCCGAGCGCGATAGGGTCTTCAACGAGTACAACCACCGTGCGGGCGAGGTGCTGACAGCCACGGTGAAGCGGCTGGAGCCGATGGACGTGATCTTCGACCTGGGCAAGGCGGAGGCGCGAATGCCCAAGCGCGAGCAGAGCAGGCTGGAGCAGTTCGCGGTGGGCGAGCGGGTGCGCGTCGTGCTGCTGCGCGTCGATCGTGCGGCAAAAGGGCCGCAGGTGATCGTGAGCCGGGCGGCGCCGGTGTTGGTGCAGAACCTCTTCCAGAGCGAGGTTCCGGAGATTTACGACGGGACGGTGACGGTGCGGGCGATCGCGCGGGAGGCGGGCGAGCGGACCAAGATTGCGGTGATGAGCCGGGACAAGGACGTGGATCCGGTGGGCGCGTGCGTCGGCATGAAGGGCATGCGTGTGCAGTCCATCATCCGCGAGCTGCGCGGGGAAAAGATCGACATCATCGAGTACTCCGAGGAGATCACGACCTTCGCCGAAAAGGCGCTGCAGCCGGCAAAGGTGAGCCGGGTGTCGATCACGGATCTGGCCGAAAAGCAGATTGAGGTGATTGTCGATGACACGCAGCTTTCACTGGCGATCGGCAAAAAAGGGCAGAACGTCCGGCTGGCGGCGAAGCTGCTGGGATGGAAGATCGACATCAAGAGCGAAGAGGAGAAGCGTCAGGAGGTCGAGCAGCAGATGACCGCGATGAGCGGCGGCCCCACGACGCCGATCGAACAGGTGACGGAGCTGGGCGAGCAGATTCTGGAGAAGCTGATTGCCGCGGGCGTGACCACGATCGAGGAGCTGGCGGACATGACGCCGGAGCAGCTGGAAGAGGTGCCGGGGATCGGCGAAAAGACGGTCGAGAAGATCTCGTCGGCGGTGCGGCACTACTTCGGCCAGTACGACGAGGGTGAGGCGCGTCCGGCGACGGCCGCGGCATCAGAGACTTCTGGGGATGGCGCTGTTGCCGAAAGCAGCGCCGACAACACGACGGAGGAGACGGTATCCATGGCAAAGACACCTGAGGAGATCCTGGCGGAAGACGCGGAGTTTGGCGAGGCGCAGGAGCTGAACGGAATCTCGACCGAGGACATCGCGGACGAGGAAGAGAGGGAGTCGGCGAGCGACGCGAATGACGACTCGGATGCACGAGAAGAGCAGATTGAGCTCCAGAACGACACGATCGACGGCCTCGTGAGAGACAGCGAAGAGGTGTCCGACGAGGTTGTCGGCTCCGATGAGCACGACCGTGGCAGTCGTGGTTAGGCCGAGCTGGAACAGAGACGGTCTTCGGCGCACGAACGCTACGGCCGAAGCGAAAGTTTGTACACTATACCTTCCCCATCGGAGAGCTGATATGAGCAGCTAGGTACGCGGGGGAGCAGCGAAAAGGGACGGATGAACAAAGTTCGAATTAATGATTTGGCGCGAGAGCTTGAGGTTAAGAGCAGGTCCATTCTGGATGCGCTGACGGCGGTTGGTGTGACCGAAAAGAAGACCCACTCGAGTTCGATTGAGGAAGACGAGGCGGAGAAGGTCCGCGGCTACATCCAGGGTGGTGGAAGCCGAGGGGCAGCCTCACGTCTGGCGGCATCCGCCAACGAGTCCGCTTCGAAGATCGATCTGTCGAAGGCGTCCAAGCCGGGGGATGCGATGCGCGCGATTCTGGAGCGGCGTCAGGCGGAGGCTGCGGCGAAGGCAGCTCCTCCGGCACCGCGGTCTCCGGTGGTGACAGCATCGCCGGCTTCGGTTCCGGCCCGACCTCCCGCTGCCGGGGGAGCACCGGTGCGACCGGTCGTGGCGCCGCCGAGCGGTGTGCCGAGACCGCCTGCCGCGGTCGCACCGCCGACCCCCTCGCCGACGGCGGCTCAGCCGCCCAGGGTGGTGCCGGCATCGCCGGCCTCGTCTCCGCGCCGGATCGTTCCCTTGCCGCGTCAGGGAGCGAATATTGTTGCGCTGCCGCAGGCACCGGCGATTGCGAGCCGTCCACCATCCGGTCCGGTCATTGTGCGTCCGCCTGCTGGTGGTCCGGAGCGTCCCGTGGTTGTGGCTGCGCCTCCGGCGAGTGCTCCGACAGTTCGCCCGGCAACGACTTCGCCGGCTCCGGCTGCGGCTCCCGTCTCCGCGCCACAGCGTGCGCCACAGACTGCAGCCGAGAGCACACTCCCCGCGAGCGCGCCCGTTGCAAGTGCCGCGGCGGCAGCTGCGGCCACTCAGGCGCCTGAGTCAACCGTGGCGTCAGCCGTGTCCGCCCCCGTGGCGGCTCCGGCGCCCGAGCCCAGTTCGGTATCGCCCGAGCCGACGAGCGCTTCCGATCAAGCGACGAGCGCGACATCTGCCGAGACCGCCGTCCCGTCGGCGCCGGCGGTTGAGGCAGCGGGGCAGACCTCTCCCGCGACACCGGTGCGGCGCGTGATCATGCCGCAGACCGGGCCGCGGCCGACGTATACGGCTCCTCCGCCAGCACCGGGCTCGGTGCAGCGGGGACGGCCGATCTTTGAGCGGCCACGGCCACAGGGTCCGGGTGGACCGGGAGGAGCTCCGGGGCAAAGACCTGGATTTTCCGGAGCTCCGGGTACTCCGGGGCAACGACCTGGGTTTGCGGGTCCCCCGGGCGCTCGACGTCCGATGCATCCGACGCGCACGACCCCTGGCGGTCCGGGCGGAGCTCCGGGGCGGCCTCCGTTTGCTCCGGGAGGAGCACGACCTGGCTTTGGCGCACGTCCAGGATTCGGCGCACGACCGGGTGGACCTCCGGGAGCCGGCGGTCTGCTGCCCGGTCCGGGCGAGGCGCCTGGAGCACCCCGGCCGGCGCGCCCTGGACAAAGGCGCGGCGGACAGCGCTACGAGAAAAGCAAAGAAGGCCCGATGAAGGGCTTTACGCCTCCGCCGCGGTTTGGCGGAGCGCCGACGTCGCGCGAGCCGCTGCCCATCACCAAGACGATCACGGTCACAGAAGGGATCAGCGTCAAGGATCTAGCAGAAAAGCTTGACGTTCGCGGAAAAGACCTGATTGCAACATTGCTGATGCGCGGCGTGTTTGTGACGGTCAACCAGTCGCTGGACGGCGAACTGGTGAAGGATGTCGCGCGGCAGTTTGGCGCGGACGCCGACGTGATCTCAGTGGAAGAGCAGCTGGAGAACGAGGCGATCGAAGGTCTGCTTGAGGATACGAGCGGCCTGGTGGAGGTTGTGCGGTCTCCGGTGGTCACGGTAATGGGCCACGTCGACCACGGCAAGACTTCCCTGCTCGATGCGATCCGGATGACCGACGTTGCGGCGGGCGAAGCTGGCGGCATTACGCAGCACATCGGTGCGTACAAGGTAAAGATCACCAAGCCGGATTCGCCGGCATTTGGGCGCGAAATTGTCTTTCTGGATACACCGGGGCACGAGGCGTTCACGCGCATGCGTGCGCGCGGTGCGAAGGTCACGGACATTGTTGTGGTGGTTGTGGCGGCCGATGACGGCGTGATGCCGCAGACGCTTGAAGCGATTGATCACGCAAGGGCGGCGAAGGTGCCGATGATTGTTGCGGTGAACAAGATCGACAAGCCTGAAGCGGATGCTTCGCGCGTGATGCAGCAGCTGGCTGCACGCGGCGTGCAGGCGACGTCGATGGGCGGCGACATCGAGTTCGTTCAGGTTTCGGCCAAGAAGCGGCTCAACCTGGATGGATTGGAAGAGATGATCTGCCTGGTTGCCGATACGAACGAGCAGAAGGCGACGCCGGAC
The DNA here is from genome assembly GCA_937873265.1 of uncultured Granulicella sp. Lineage (GTDB taxonomy): Bacteria > Acidobacteriota > Terriglobia > Terriglobales > Acidobacteriaceae > Edaphobacter. Next base: position 23,835 of record CALMVL010000041.1, on the reverse strand, counting down.
CGGCCTGCGGTCGGCACCGTTATTGAAGCGAAGCTCGATCGTGGTCGCGGAGCTGTGGCTTCCGTGCTGGTCCAAAATGGAACGCTGCGCACGGGCGACAGCTATATTGTCGGCAACACCTTCGGCAAAATCCGCGCGATGTTTGACGATCGCGGGCGACCTGTTGAAGAGGCTGGGCCATCGACTCCGGTGGAGATCCTGGGTCTCGAGGGTATGCCGGATGCGGGCGACACGTTTCTCGTCATGGCGGACCGCGACAAGGCCAAGGGTATTGCGCAGTACCGCAAGATGAAGGAACGCGAGGCGCAGCTGGCGAAGTCGAGCCGCGTGTCGCTCGAAGGCCTGGCAGAGCAGATCAAGCAGGCCGGCGTGAAGGACCTGAACCTGATTATGAAGGGCGATGTGCAGGGATCGGTTGAGGTTCTGGCCGATTCGCTCGAGAAGATGTCGACCGAGAAGGTTCGCGTGCGCGTACTGCACTCGGGTGTGGGCGCGATCACCGAGTCCGACATCCTGCTCGCTTCTGCTTCGAATGCAGTGGTGATTGGCTTCAATGTACGGCCGGAGCGCAAGGCGCAGGATCTTGCGGATCGCGAGAACGTTGAAGTTCGACTGCACTCGATCATCTACGAACTGCAAGATGAGATGACCAAGGCGATGTACGGCCTGCTCGAGCCGGTCTACAAGGAGAACTACGCCGGTAGGGCGGAGGTGCTGAACGTCTTCAAGATCACCAAGGTCGGACAGATTGCAGGCTGCCGCGTAAGCGATGGCCTGATCCGGCGAGATCAGCAGGTTCGTCTGCTGCGTGAGGGCAACGAGATCTGGCGTGGCAAGATCGGATCGCTGAAGCGGTTCAAAGACGACGTGTCTGAGGTGCGGTCGGGCGTCGAGTGCGGCATCGACCTCGCCGGGTACAAGGACATCCATGTAGGCGATGTCATTGAAACGTTCACGACGGAGACGATGGCCGCAGAGCTTGGACGGAATGCGGCGGTGGTTCGCAGGGAAGCGGCCGAGGCGGCAGCGGCAGCCCCGGTCAGCAGCTAACGGTCCACGTGGAAGAAACTGGGGACTGGACCTCTCGGGTCTGGTCCCTTTTTGTTCGCTGCACGCGGCGGCGCGCCGGCTACTCGCGCCAGGCAATCGCGCTAGGATGGGAGCGTGAACCTCGACGAAATGCAGCAGGCCCTTCGAGAGCAGCAGGTTGACGGATGGCTGTTCTATGACCACCACTACCGGGATCCGCTCGCATACCGGATCCTCGGGTTGGGCGATGGCCTGCATGTGACGCGGCGCTGGTTCTACTTTGTTCCGGCGGAGGGTCCGCCGCGCAAGCTGGTGCATCGAATTGAATCCGGGCGGCTGGACAGCCTCCCCGGATCGAAGGCAGAGTATGCCTCCTGGCAGGAGCTCGAGGGAGGTCTTGCGGCACTGCTGGCGGATGCACAGACGATCGCGATGCAGTACTCCCCGCGGAACGCCATTATGTACGTTTCGATGGTGGATGCGGGCACGGTGGAGCTGCTACGGGACTTTGGAAAAGAGGTGGTCAGCTCGGCTGATCTGGTGAGCCGCTTCGAAGCGGTGTTGACCGAAGAGCAGCTGCTGACGCACTTCGAGGCGCAGCGGCGGCTCGATGGGATTCTCATGGCTGGTTGGGAGGAGCTGCGCCGACGGGTCAATCGGGGGCAAGCAGACGAGCTCGGCATGGTGATCTGGCTCAAGGAGCAGATCGAACAAGCCGGGATGGAGACGGAACACGGACCGAATGTGAGCGCAGGGCCGAATTCGGCGGACTCCCATTATGAGCCGACGGCGGCGAGTTCGCGCCCGATCGGCGAAGGCGCGTTCATCCTGATTGATATCTGGGCGCGGCTCGCCGGCCGGCCGGAGGCGGTCTGGTATGACATTACGTGGACCGGGGTGGTGGGACGCGAGCCCAGTGATCGCGAGAATGCCACCTTCCACGCGGTTCGAGAGGCGCGGGACGCTGCCGTGGCGCTGGTAGGACAGGCGTTCCTGCGAGAGCAGCCGATCGCGGGTTGGCAGGCTGATGAGGCAGCTCGGCAGGTGCTTAGCCAGGCGGGGTTTGCCCAGTGGTTCACGCATCGGACCGGGCACAACATCGGCACAGTGTTGCACGGGAGCGGGGCGCATCTGGATAACCTGGAGACGCACGATGAACGGCTCCTCCTACCCAACACCTGTTTCTCGGTCGAGCCCGGAGTGTACTTTCCAGGGGAGTTCGGCATTCGCAGCGAGGTGAATATGATTACGCGTCCCGGTCGAGCAGAGGTGACCGGCAGAGTGCAGGAGCAGCTACTGCGCGTGTGACTGATACACTGGCAAGAGAAATGGCAACGGGGTTACAGCAAGAAAGACAGACGGAGCAGAGAACCGGTGTTTTTCCGGCGCTCGTGCTTGTCAGCGGATGGCTTTTGCCGGGTGCGGGGCATTTGCTACTCGGCAAATGGATTCGGGCTTTGCTGCTGTTTGTTTCTATCTTTCTGATGTTTGTCATCGGGATTGCTCTGCGGGGGAAGGTCTACCTTCCGAACACCGGGGATCCGTTAGATATGCTGAACTTCGTGGGAGACCTGGGACTTGGTGCGCTTTACTTCGTGACCCGGATCTTTGATCTAGGCGCGAGTTCGGTACAGCTTGCGGTGGCGGACTATGGGACCAAGTTCGTCGTGGTGGCCGGCCTGCTCAATGTGATTGCGGCAGTGGACGCTCACTCCCTGGCGACTGGGAGGAAGCTCTCGTGAGCCTCTCCCATTTCAGCGCGATGCTGCTGTTTTCACTGTTTACGTCGGTGGTTTTCGGCATCACGCAACGCGCCCAACCGCGCATGATGATTCGGTTTGGTGCATTCTGCTTTGCGCTCTTCGTGGGTGGAACGATTGCGGCAAGCTGGCTGATGTGGGCCATTAAGCGGTAGCTTGCCTGCGTTTGCGGGCGCGCTTTCTTGGGAACATGCCGGCTTCCGGGTAGCTTGGCTCACGGCAGCGGATGCGCGCATCTGAACGAGTGGACGACGACGAGGCCCTCATGAGCGACGGAACGAAAGTTTTTCATTGCAAGGATGTAGGTTATGACTGTGAATGGCGGTTAGAAGGCACGAGTGAGGACGAGATGCTCCCCGTGATCGAGGAACATGCCGCTGAGGTACATAATCTGACTCATTTCAAGGCAGAGGCTGAAGAGAACGTCAGAGAAGCCATCCGAAGGAACGGCTAACTGGGTCTCTGGCGATGAGCTGTTCCGATTCGGGAATCGTGTTCTCACAGCGCGCTTTTTTCCGTTGCGCCAACCCATGATCTGGCTATGATGTTCACGTGACGGGGTGCGGATCGCCTACTCACGGCAGTGATACATCTTTGCGCTGTTTTACACCTGCAACGTATAGCATCTGCTGCTGTGACCGGCTCGTTCGCGAGTTTGGATGGCGCAGTCTCCGTGGGGTGCCGCTGATTCTGATCCGGTCTCTGCTCGAGTCGCCGCCGCATTCACGGGCCGTGTCTTCGCCAGCTGAGTCTTTGCTTTTGGGTTTTTGCGTTCGTTCTCAGGTGAGTTGATGAACGTTGTTCAAGCAGAAGGGGCGACAGCGCTCCCAGATTTCTCGGGACGAACCAGTGAGCATCGCGCTGCTCCGGAAGCGGAATTCGACGAGATGGCGCGGCTCGCCTCATCGGTCTGTCGGACGCCCCTTAGCATGGTTATGATGCTCGACCCACAGGGGCAGTGGTGCAAGGTATCGGGAGCCCTTCGCATGTACGAGCCCGCGTTGACCGGGGCTTTCTGTGACTGGACGGTCTCTTCCGGCGGAGCTATGACCGTGACCGATGTCGCGGCCGATGACCGTTTTCGACTGCATCCGCAGGTGATTGGGGGGCTCAAGATCCGGTTCTTTGCCGGCGCGGCGATCTTTACCCAAGCGCGCAGCGTTATCGGAGTGCTGTGCACGGTAGATATGGTGCCACGTGTGCTTACAAGCGAGCAGGAAGATGGACTGGAGCTCCTTGCGAAGCAGTTGCAAGCACGTATTGAACTTCGAGAACAACGGAGGGAGCTCCAGGAGCTCATTTGGGAAAAGGACCGTGCAGCGGCGAGACTGGCCGCAGAGGAAGAGCGTTTCCGGGCTTTCATGAACGCGAGCCCGTTCCTGAGCTATTTGAAGGATGCCTCGGGACGGCTCCTATTCTACAACCAAGCGTTTGCGCAGAAATTCGGGGTAAGTGATGACGCCTGGCTGGGACGGACAGGTGATCAGCTTTGGGGTGAGGAGATTTCTGCGCTCGTCCGAAGCGATGACATCGACGTGCGCTCAAACACGGGAGTCGTTGAGAGCGAGGAGCAGCTGCGCGGAAGCAACGGAGCTGTTTCGTGCTGGAAGACGTATCGGTTTCCGTGTCATGACACGTTTGGGAATGTGTTGCTGGCAGGCATTGCCGTAGACATGACCGAAGAGGTCGCCCATAAAGCTGAGATCGAGCGATACCAACAGGAACTGGAGCAGGCAAACGAGCAGCTACGGCAGCTGAGCGTCACCGATGGCCTGACCGGTTTGCGAAATCGAAGAGCTTTCGAAGAGCGACTTACGCTGGAGTTCTCGATCGCGCGAAGAAGAGAACGGTCTCTTTCCGTTATGCTGCTCGACGTCGACTTCTTCAAACAGATTAACGACCGCTGGGGACATGCGGCGGGTGACGGCGTACTGCGTCAATTGGGAGAGACGCTGCGAGGATCGGTTCGACTTCCGGATCTGGTTGCGCGGTATGGGGGGGAAGAGTTCGCAGTCCTCATTCCTGAGAGCGGTCCGGATGCGACCCTCGGCTTGGCGAACCGGATGATGCAGCGGATAGCTGCCGGGGATTGGCGGCACACTCCGGTGACGGTTAGCATCGGACTGGCGACGATTCAGCCTGACACCCGAGATGGATTCGAGCTCGTACGACACGCCGATGAGGCTTTGTATGCAGCGAAACGAGGCGGCCGGAATCGAGTAGTCATCTACGACGGCGAGGGTGCGAAGTAGGGACGATCTGCGCCTCTCCGTCGACGGAGCAATGAAAAGAGGCACTCTTGCCGAGTGCCTCTTTTTCCGTTCATCTGTTGTGCCAGGGAGCTAAGGTTCGACATTTGGATCGGACTGCTCGCCAGGGTTCTGCTCTTCCAGTTGCTTCTGCAGCTCCTCGCGCCGCTTCGATCGCGCTTCCGCGCGCTTTTGCGCCTTCTCATTCAGCTCCTGCTCCGCGCCGAGCAACTCGATAAAGGCCATCTCCGAAGCGTCTCCTTTGCGCGGTCCGGTTCGAATGACTCGTGAGTAGCCGCCATTCCGAGATCCATAGCGGGGCGCCACTGTGCCGAACAGGCGATCGACAGCTTCTGCCGTCATGAGATACGCCGCCGCTTGACGTCGGGCGTGAACGTCGCCGCGCTTGCCGAGAGTTATCATTTTTTCGACCAACGGCTTCGACGCTTTGCACTTGGTGATGGTGGTCTCGACACGGTCGTTCAGGACGATGGAGGTGACGAGATTGCGCAACATTGCGCGACGATGACTGGGATTCCGGCCGAGCTTAAATCCGGCGTTTCGGTGACGCATGGATGATCTCCTTCGATCCGGCTTTCGCCGTGGATCGGACTTGCTGGCATTCGCTCTCAGGAAAGCAGGCGAGCTCAACCGCAGCTGAACTCGCCCACCGTTTAGAAGTTCTCCGGTTCATTATTGGGAAGGATGAGGTCCTCATCCTCCTCGTCTTCTTCATCGTCCTCGTCGTCGAAGCTGCCGTAGCTTGCAGCAAGCGTGGCAGCAGGAAGAACGGAAGTTGGCCCAGGAACAGGATTGCCGTTCTCATCGATTTTCATGCCGAGAGACAGGCCCATCTGCGCAAGGATCTCTTTAATTTCATTGAGGGACTTGCGGCCAAAGTTCTTCGTCTTCAGCATCTCGGCTTCTGTCTTCTGGATCAACTCACCGATGGTCGCGATGTTTGCATTCTTCAGGCAGTTGTAGCTGCGAACAGAGAGCTCCAGCTCTTCGACCGACCGGTTGAGATTTTCGTTTCGGATCTGCGGGCCATCATGCAGACCGTCGCGACCGGCCTCGATCTCTTCCTCGAAGTTGATAAAGATCGACATGTGATCTTTGAGCAGCTTGGCGGATAGGCCAAGCGCGTCAGCTGGGAGGACGGTTCCGTTGGTCCAGATCTCAAAGGTGAGCTTGTCGTAGTCGGTGATCTGTCCGAGACGCGCCGCTTCCACCAGGAAGTTGACTTTGCGAACCGGAGAGTGGACCGAATCAACCGGGATGAAGCCCAGGCCGAGATCGGCGTCGAAGTTGCGGTCAGCGGAGATGTATCCGCGGCCGCGCTTGAGACGCATCTCCATGTCGATTTTGCCGCCTTCGGAGATGGTGCAGACATAGACGTTCGGGTCGAGGATCTCGACGTCTCCGTCGGCTTCGATCATGCCGGAGGTGATGACTCCGGCGGCGTCCGAGCGGAGATAGAGGGCCTTCGGTCCATCGCCGTTGAGCTTGAATGGGATCTGTTTGAGGTTGAGGATGATGTCGGTGGCGTCCTCGACGACCCCGGTGATGGACTGGAATTCGTGCAGCACGCCCTCGATCCGAACGGCGGTAACGGCCGCGCCTTCGATGGAAGAGAGCAGGGTTCGGCGAAGGGCATTGCCGATGGTGGTACCGAAGCCGCGCTCAAACGGCTGAGCGGAAAACTTGCCGTAGATGTCGGTGAGGGACTCGTTTTCGACAGCGAGCCGCTTGGGTTTCTGGAAGCCTCTCCAAAGCATATGAATCCTTTCGTCCGCCGGTCGCGATGCACTTTGCTACCAGGCGATGCTGCGGTTGCTAGACCAAGTGAAACGTAAGCCGTTCCGATGGGGATACGAGCGATCGTGCGGAACCATCGCCCGTGATCCTTGCAGAGCGTCTCTGGGTGAAATTGGTTTACTTGCTGTAGAGCTCGACGATGAGCTGCTCGTTGACAGGCAGGTTGACATCTTCCCGCTTGGGGAGCGAGACGAGTTTGCCGCTGAGAGCGTCGCGATTGATGTCGAGCCAGACGACCGAACGCTGGCCGGAGGCGAAGTTTTTGGACTCTTCAAGCACGACCATCTGCTTGGACCCCTCGCGCACCGCGATCTCGTCGCCGACCTTGCACTGGAAGGACGGGATGTTGACCTTCCGGCCGTTGACCTGGATGTGGCCATGGCGAACGATCTGGCGGGCTTGACGACGCGACGTGGCGAAGCCGAGGCGGTAGCAGACGTTGTCGAGACGTGTTTCGAGCTGCTGAAGAAGAAGTTCGCCGGTGACGCCGGTCTTGTTCGAAGCCTTCTGATAGTAGGCCCGGAACTGTGTTTCCAGGGTGAAGTAGATGCGCTTTGCCTTCTGCTTTTCGCGCAGCTGCAGACCGTAGCCGACGACTTTTTTCTGCTTCTTGGACTGCCCGTGCTGGCCAGGGGGGAAGTTGCGCTTCTCCACCGGGCACTTCTCGGTGAAACACTTGGCGCCCTTGAGAAAGAGCTTCATGCCGTCGCGCCGGCACATGCGGCAGACCGGCCCTGTATAACGTGCCATAGTTCAAAACTCCTGTACATCAGGTGACGACCGGTTTACAGGCCGAAGCCCTTCGTCCCGATCCGTGAGGGTGTTGCCGCTTAGCGAAGCTCGTGAGGGGGTCCGCTGAGCCGAACCACGCCTGCGGCGCGACAGATCAGACGCGCCGACGCTTGGGAGGACGGCAGCCGTTGTGCGGCATGGGCGTTACGTCGCGGATCGAACGCACTTCGATGCCGGCCGAAGCGAGAGCACGAATGGCGGACTCCCGGCCTGAGCCGGGGCCAGAGACGCGCACGTCGACCGACCGAAGACCGTGATCCCGAGCCGCGTTGGCGGCGCCGACCGCGGCCTGCTGCGCGGCAAACGGGGTGCCCTTGCGAGATCCGCGAAAGCCGAGCGAACCCGAACTCTTCCAGGAGAGCGTGTTGCCCACCTGGTCGGTGATGGTGACGATGGTGTTGTTGAAGCTGGCCTGGATGAAGACGAGTCCGTAGGGAACGTTTTTTCGCTCGCGCTTCTTAAACTTCTTATTCTTGCCCGGCTTGGCAGCCGCTTTGTTTTGTGTCTTTGCCATGGCTTACTTCGTCGCTTTCTTCTTACCGGCGACGGTGCCCTTGCGTGGGCCCTTGCGGGTACGAGCGTTGGTATGGGTTCTCTGGCCACGCACCGGGAGGGACCGCCGATGGCGAAGTCCACGGTACGACTGGATCTCGATGAGGCGCTTGATGTTGAGAGAGACGTCCTTGCGAAGGTCGCCCTCGATCTCGCCTTCCTGCTCGATCACATTGCGGATGCTGTTGAGCTGGTCCTCGTCGAGCGTGCCGATCTTCGCGAAGGGGTCGACGCCAGCCTTGCCGAGGATACGGGCTGCCCGCGAGTTCCCGATGCCGAAGATATAGGTAAGGCCGATGCGCGCCTGCTTGTGGTTGGGCACATCGACGCCGGAGATACGGGCCATGTTTTGTCCTTTGCTGGGGTTCCTGGGCGTGGCCGAGGAACCTGGGTTAGGGTTGGCGGAGATCGCTCCACCGGGTTCTTCGCAAGCCTTGACATCGGCTAACTCGCCCGGCGGCTCCAGGAGACCAGAGCGAGGTTAGCCCTGGCGCTGCTTGTGCTTTGCGTTTTCGCAGATAACGCGAACCACCCCGCGACGATGAATCACCTTGCACTTGTCGCAGATCTTCTTTACCGATGCACGAACCTTCATAACGACTCCTTACCTTGTGTTCACAAACTCGCCCAGAGAAAATAGCTCCCGCGCGCGCTCCAGCGGATGCCGCACCTGCAAGAGATCGAAACAGGCTATTTGTAGCGGTAGACGATGCGCCCACGATTGAGATCGTAGGGGCTCAGCTCAATCGCGACACGGTCTCCAGGCAGAATGCGAATAAAGTTCTTCCGCATGCGTCCTGACACGTGAGCGAGGGCCTGATGCTTGTTCTCAAGCTCTACCTTGAACATAGCGTTCGGCAACGTCTCGACCACCGTCGCCATCACTTCAATCGCATCTTCCTTCGACAAACTGTCTCCTTCAGGCTCTCACCGCGAAATCACTCATCGCCACTGCTCACTCATGGGCGCAGAGAGGCGCACATCGGGCTCCGAGCCATCTTCAAGCATACCGCAGTCACGACGTTTTCGCTAGAGCGTCAGCACACGAGGGCCATCCCGGGTCACGGCGACCGTGTGCTCGAAGTGAGCGGAGTAGCTCTTATCCACGGTCACCGCAGTCCAACCGTCCTTGAGCACGCGAACGTCAGGCGACCCCAGATTGACCATGGGCTCGATTGCCAGGACCATGCCGGCCTTGAGACGCGGACCTTTCCCGGCGGCTCCGAAGTTAGGCACCTGAGGATCTTCATGCATGGCCCGGCCAATGCCATGGCCGACAAAGTCGCGCACCACGCCAAAGCCTTGCCGCTCGCAGATCGTCTGTACGGCGGCCGAGATGTCGCCGAGCCTGCCCCCGACCTGCGCCGCGGCAATGGCGGCGTCGAGCGAGGAACGCGTCGTTTCGAGTAGATGCTGCACGTCAGGCGATACCTCGCCCACGGCGTAGGTCACGGCGGCGTCCGAGTAAAAGCCGTCAAGAATGACGCCGCAATCGATCGAGACGATGTCGCCCGATTGGAGGACGCGCGCAGAGCTCGGGATGCCGTGTACGACCTCCTCGTTGATGGAGGTGCAGAGCGCGGCGGGATACCCGTGATAGCCCTTGAAGGCGGCGGTCGCGCCGGCAGTCTGGGACAGCTTGGCGTTTGCCGCATGTTCGAGATCCATGGTCGTCGCCCCTGGACGAACACAGGGTGCGATCGCCTCATGAACCTGCCGAAGCACGCGTCCGGAAGCGCGCATCTTCTCGATCTCGGCCGCGGTCTTGATCATGATGGCCACGAACGCGCCTCCTTCGAAACATCGGCCGAGCCAGCGGAGCGAAGGTCGCGCAGGCTGGTGATGATGCGTCCTTCCACCTCAGGCAATGAGCCTGCTCCATCGATCTCGCGAAACCGACCCTGAAGGCGATAGTGCTCAATCACCGGCGCTGTTTTGGTCTCGTACTCCGCCATGCGCTCGGTGAACGCCTCGACCGTGTCGTCGGAGCGATGGGTCAACGGGGTCTGGTCCACATCGCAGATCCCGCTGGTTTGCGGCGGGTGGGTGTAGAGGTTGTAGATCCGGCGGCAGAGGGGGCAGCTCCTCCGGCCGGTGATGCGGCGGCGCAGAGCCTCGTGCGGGACCTGAATGCGAACGGCGATGAGGGGCAGGCTGTGCTGCAGGCCCGGCAGGGCGCCGTCGAGCCAGGAGGCCTGCGCTTCCGTGCGGGGAAACCCGTCCAGGATGTAGCCCTGCGCGACATCGGCGGCCGCCAGTCGATCGGCGACCATACCGTTCACGAGGTCGTCCGGCACCAGCTGGCCCTGATCCATGAGCAGCTTCGCACTTCGTCCGAGGTCGGTGCCTTCGCGGACGTGGTGCCGAAGGAGATCGCCGGTCGAGATCTGCGGGATGCCAAAGGCGTCCATGAGCAGCTGCGCCTGCGTTCCCTTGCCCACACCGGGAGCGCCAAGCAACAGAACGGGGCCCGGCAGAAAGTCTACCTGGGCGGAGGTGGGCGCGTCCTCATCGAGATCGATCAACGAGCTATGTGTCCTCATGGTTGTCATGCATCGGCGAGACCTGCGCGAGCGCGCGTGTGCGGGCCGCGGAGATCTACCAGCTTCGACGTCCGCGGATGCGCCCTGACTTTGGGGTGAAGCCATCGTAGTGACGCATGATGAGCTGCGACTCGACCTGCTGCACGGTATCCATGGCAACGCCAACCACGATCAGGAGCGATGTTCCGCCGAAGTAAAAGTTCACCCCAAGCCCATTGGTCATCCAGCTGGGCAGACGGTCAAAGACCGGACCGACGAACGGGAGATGGTTGAAGTGGATCCCACTGATCAGAAACATGGGGATGATGGAGATGATGATCAGGTAAACGGCGCCGACGAGGGTGATCCGGCTTAGCACATCATTGATGAAGTCTGCAGTCCGCTTGCCGGGGCGAATGCCCGGGATGAACCCGCCGTACTTGCGCATGTTGTCAGCGATATCGTCCGGACGGAAGACGATGGAGATGTAGAAGTAAGCGAAAAAGATAATCGCGACGATATAAAGAAGCACGTACCAGGGTTCGCCGGGGGCGAGCGCGCGAAAGATCGGCCCAAGAAACGAGCTGTTCTCGAAGGAATAGCCGAAGACGGACGCGCGGGAGAAGAGCAGAGGAGCCGACAGGATGGAGCTGGCAAAGATGACCGGCATCACGCCGCCCGAGTTGACCTTGAGCGGCAGGTGCGTTGACTGGCCGCCCATCATGCGCCGGCCGACGATGCGCTTGGCGTACTGAACCGGGATCCGGCGCTCGGACCGCTCCACGTAGACGATAAAGGCGACGACGGCCAACATGCCGAGCACCAGAATGAGGATCGCAATCGGCGTAAACGCGCCCCATGCGCTGGTGGTCGCTTTGTCATACAGCTCCTGGATGCCTCTCGGCAGACCCACGACGATGCCGGTAAAGATCAGCAGCGACATGCCGTTGCCGATGCCGCGCTCGGTGATCTGCTCTCCGAGCCACATGATGAAGGCGGTCCCCGCGGTGAGCGTGATGACGCAAAGTGGAACGAAGAAGCCCTTGGGAATGGTGACCATCGACGATCCGGTCGAGGTGTTGGTGAGTGTGAGCGAGATAAAGAAGGACTGGACCAGAGCCAGCAGCACCGTCACGTAGCGCGTCCACTGGGTGATCTTGCGGCGGCCGATCTCACCCTCTTTCTGCAGCTTCGCCAGCGGCTCGTAGATCACCGTGAGCAGCTGGAAGATGATCGAAGCCGTGATGTACGGCATAATGCCGAGGGCAAAGATCGTCAGACGCCGCAGGTTGCCGCCCGAGAACAGGTCGACCAAGCCAAGCGCGGAACCGGAGTTCTGGTTGAAGAACTGCGCCAGCATATCCGCGTTGATGCCCGGTGTGGGGATGTGGCCGCCGATGCGGTAGACCGCGAGCAGGCCCAGGGTAAAGAGCACGCGCTTACGCAGGTCGGGAATGCGAAAGATGTTGGCGAACTTCTCGAGCATCGACTTGCTCCTCACGAACGGAGACCCCTCGAAGGGCGAGGGGTCATGCCGGTTCCATTTTACCCGGAAAAGAGATCTCGTTTAGGCGGAGACCGAAGCGTTCTCGCCGATCACCACGGCTCGACCACCTGCCCGCTCGATGGCCTCCCGGGCGGCCTTTGAGAACTTGTGGGCGTGCACCGTAACCGCCGACGCGAGCTCGCCATTGGCGAGCACCTTGATCAGACCGTTCTTCTTGCGCAGCAGACCAAAAGCAATGAGCTGCTCGTGCGTGAGCTCGGTCACCCCGGGATGCGCCGCGAGGACTTCGGCGATCCGGTCAAGACCTAGAACCGCGTATTCCACGCGGAAGATGTTGGTGAAGCCGCGCTTCGGCAGGCGGCGGTGCAGCGGCATCTGGCCGCCTTCAAAGCCCCGCATCAGCGACGAACCTGAGCGAGAGCCCTGGCCCTTGTGGCCGCGCGTGGAGGTCTTGCCCATACCAGAGCCCATACCGCGCCCGATGCGCTTCTTCTTTTCGTTCGCCTGCTTCGGCGCCCGCAGATTGGATAAGTTCAGTCCCATGATCTCCTCGCTCAACGCCGCCGCCACCGGGGACGACGACTCGCATGTGTGAGCTCCGTGCAACGGAGCGGAAGGCTACTCTACAACACGAACCAGATGCGGAACCTTCTTGACCATCCCGCGAATGGAGTCCGTGTCCTCCCGCTCGACGATCTGGTTCAGCCGCGTGAAGCCGAGCCCCTTGATGACCAGCTTGTGCTTTTCTGGGGTGCAGATCATCGAACGAAAGTACTGCAACCGGATCTTGGATGTGTTCGAACCGTCCATTATTCGACTCCTCGCGACTTGTGCTGCAGCTCGTCTTCACTCTTGCCGCGAAGCCCGGCAACCTCGGCGACGTCGCGAAGCTGCGTGAGCGCGTCGAAGGTCGCCTTGATGACATTGTGGGGGTTGGCGGAGCCGAGCGACTTGGTAAGCACGTTCTGGATGCCGACCGAGGTCATGACCGCGCGAACCGTACCGCCGGCAATCACGCCTGTACCTTCCGGGGCAGGCTTGAGCATGACCTGTCCTGCGCCATAGTGGCCCAGAACCTGGTGGGGAATGGAGGTCTGGGTGAGGTTGACCCGGACCAGGTTCTTTTTGGCCGATTCGATGCCCTTGCGAATGGCCTGAGGAACCTCCTTTGCTTTGCCGGAGCCGTAACCAACGACGCCTTCGGCGGGGTCGCCGATCACGACCAGCGCGGCGAAGCTCATGTTCTTTCCGCCCTTGACGACCTTGGTCACCCGATTGATCGAGACGACCTGATCCTTCAAGTTCAGGCGATTTGCGTCAACCTTTTTTTTCGCGACTGCCATATGCTGTACCTGCCTTACTTTCTCCCCGGTTGCGGGGGTGGGGAGATGCTTAGAACTCGAGACCGGCTTCGCGTGCAGCATCCGCCAGAGCTTTGATCCGACCGTGGTACAAGTATCCGCCGCGATCGAAGACCACGCGGGTCACGCCCTTTTCCTTGGCGCGCTCGGCGATCAGCCGGCCCACTGCTGTCGCGGCGGAGACATTGCCACCGGTCGAGCGCTGCTCGCCCTTTTTCGACATGCTGGACGCCGAAGCGATCGTGACGCCGTTGGCGTCGTCGATCAGCTGCGTGTAGATGTGGTTCAACGAGCGGTAAACGTTGAGGCGCGGGCGATCGGCTGTGCCGGACATCTTCTCGCGGATGCGGTTGTGAACCCTTTGCCGAATAACATTGCGCTGCCGTGGATTAATCATGCTCTCTCTATCCTGGGACGCGCGCATCGAGTGCTGCGTCCGCTTGCTTCTGGCCGGCTCATCACACGCGAGATTACTTCGCGCCGGTTTTTCCGACCTTCTTCTTCAGGCGCTCGTCCGAGTACCGAACACCCTTGTTCTTGTAGGGGTCCGGCTTGCGAAGCGACCGCATGTCGGCCGCTACCTGTCCGACCTTTTGGCGATCGATCCCGGACACGGTGAGATGGGTCTGCTTGGGATCGATGGCGACCTCGATGCCGGACGGCAGGGGAAACTCGATCGGATGGGAGTAGCCCAGCGTAAACACCACCATGCCCTTTCCCTTCATCTCGACGCGGTAGCCGATGCCGACAACATCCAGCTCCTTTTTCCAGCCGTTCGTGACGCCCTCGACCGCATTGAAGACAAGAGCTCGCGCCAGCCCATGAATCGCAGCCTGCGAGTCGTTCTGCCGCTCCGCGATCAGAGCCCCGTCCGTCTTGACCAGCGAGATACCGGTCGGCAGCAGCGCGGACACCTTGCCCCGTGGACCTTCGACCAGCACCGTGTTCCCGTCCACGGTGTATTTGACACCCGCCGGCATGGGAATCGGCTTTCTACCAATACGAGACATTTCTTTTCCTTTGATCGGCTTGCGAGTCCCGAGCGGAATGCGGCCCGCCCGTTCCACTGCAGCCATGAAACACCTTTCCAGGGAGCAGCCCCTGGCGAAGCGAGGTTAGACGACCGGCTACCAAACCTCGCAGAGCACTTCGCCGCCCACGCCTTCACGGCGCGCCTGGCGGCCAGTCATCACACCCTTTGGCGTGGTCATGATCGAGATGCCAAGACCGCCCTGAACGCGACGGATCTCATCGCGCCCGAGATAGACGCGGCACCCTGGACGGGAGACCCGCCGAAGATCCCGAATCACAGCCTCGTTGTTGGGGCCGTACTTCAGATAGACCCGAAGCACCTTGCGTCCCTCTTCTTCGGTCGCCTTATAGTTCGCGATGTATCCCTCCTCCTTGAGGATGCGGGCGATCTCCGCCTTGAGACGCGAGGCCGGAGCATCGAACTTCTGGTGGCGCGACCGCATGGAGTTGCGAATACGGGTAAGAAAGTCTGCAACGGGATCCGTAAGATTCATCCATCTCTCCTTGTGCCCTCCGTTTGCCGCATCGTTGCGCGGAACCCGCGAGGAGGTTGCTGCTGTGGAAGAGGTCTTCAGGAGCAGCTTCGCCCCGAACGCACTTCCGGATAGGTCAGGCGCCTGCTACCAGCTTGACTTCACGACGCCTGGGATCTCTCCCTTGAGGGCCAGACCGCGAAAGCACAGACGGCAGATGCCGAACTTTCGCAGGTATGCCCGTGGGCGGCCGCACAGCTGACACCGGTTGTGCTGGCGAGACTTGAACTTGGGTTTGCGTGCATCTTTCACGCGTTTTGCTGTGGTGGCCATCTATCTCTCGAATCTTGTTTTGAGCACAAAGGCTAATTGTACAGCAGATTGCTGCTAGGCGCCCTGGCGGAACGGCATGCCAAACGCGCGCAGCAGAGCCCGGGCTCCGTTGTCGTCCTTGGCCGTGGTGACGATGGTGACGTTCATGCCCTTGAGCTTATCCACCTTGGCGTAATCGATCTCGGCAAAGATGAGCTGATCCCGCAGACCCAGGGTATAGTTGCCGCGACCGTCAAAGCTGCGCGAGGACACGCCGCGAAAGTCGCGGACGCGCGGCAACGCAATCGAGATCAGCCGATCGAGGAACTCGTACATGGCGTCGCCGCGCAAGGTGACCATGGCGCCGATGGGCATGCCTTCCCTCACCTTGAACGCGGCGATGGACTTCTTTGCCTTGGTGGTCACCGGCTTCTGGCCGGCAATGGAGGCAAGATCGGCCATCAGCGGATCCATGATCTTGACGTTCTGTGTCGCCTCGCCAAGACCCATGTTGATGACGATCTTTTCGAGTCTCGGGATCGCCATGGTGTTGGCGATGCCAAGCTCCTTGGCGATACCGGGCCTGACATCCGTGTTGTACTTTTCTCGTAGTCGCGCTGCCATTGCACATCTCCATTCTCGCCACGGTGGCCGGAGTGGACCAAAGGGTCCGTATACCGTTTGCGTGGCCGTTCGCCGCAAAAAGCGCGTCAAAGTTTCGCGCTCTTGTCGGATCTCTCTACTTTCGGTCCGGAATGAGGTTTCCGCTCGCCCGGGAGATGCGCACCTTGTTCTGCCCGTCCACGCGCGATCCCACCCGGGTGCGGGTCCCGTCCGCGTCCACCAGCATGACGTTCGAGATGTGGATGGGCGCTTCCTGCTCGGCGATGCCGCCCTTGATGTTTCGCTGGGGATTTGGCTTGACGTGCTTCTTGATCATACCCACGTGTTCCACGAGCACGCGGTCCCGATCCGCCAACACCCGCAAAACACGTCCACGCTTGCCCTTGTCCTTGCCCGCGATCACTTCAACCTGATCGTTGCGCCTGATCTTCAGTGCCATAATGCCTCTCCCGCCTCGGCGATCTTTCCCACAGTCCAACAGTTCGAGCGAGGCCGGACCTCGCTGTTTTTAGCTCGTTCCTTGAGATCGCTAGATCACTTCCGGAGCGAGCGAAACGATCTTGAGAAACTTCTTTTCGCGAAGCTCGCGCGCCACCGGACCGAAGACGCGCGTGCCGACCGGCTCCAGCGCATCGTTGATCACGACGGCCGCGTTCTGGTCGAAACGGATATACGTCCCATCGCGCCGCCGGGACTCCTTTCGGGTCCGAACGATGACGGCCTTGACCACCTTGCCCTTTTTTACCGTTCCATCCGGCGAGGCTTCTTTGACCGCGGCGGTCACGACATCACCCAGGCCGGCGATCTTGCCGAGCCCACCTCCAAGCGGCAGGATGACCTGCAGCTTGCGTGCGCCGGAGTTGTCGGCGACATCCAAAATTGTGCGCATCTGCACAGCCATGTGCACCTCCAAAGGTTCACGGGAACGCGGCGTGCCGGACACCGGCCGCCGCCAAGAAAGTTACTTTACCTCGATCGCGTCGACCTTGACGTCCGGCAGCTGCGCGAGCGACGACCGGCGCACGATCTCTTCAAGCGACCAACGCTTCAGCTTCGACAGTGGCCGCCCCTCGCGGATGCGGACCACGTCGCCGACACGGGCCGAATTCTGCTCGTCGTGCGCGTAGAACTTCTTGTTCGACTTGATCACACGCTTGTACTTCGGGTGAGCCTTACGCATCTCGATCTCGACGACGATGGTCTTCTGCATCTTGGTCGAGACAACAAGACCGACCTTCTCATTGCGACGAGACGCGACAGCTTTGGCTTCGGGGGTGGATACGGTTTCTGTCATGACTTAGCCTTGTTTGCCGACTTGCGGGGAGATCGCTGACTCGGTGCGACCGTACCCTCTTTGATGGAACCGGATTCGCGAGCGGACGCAAGCTCGCGGTCACGCTCGATCGTCTTCATTCGGGCGACGTCAAGCTTCAGCGATCGAAGATTCTTGACGCCTTCCTGATTGCCGAGGCTCTTCTGAAAGCGAATGCGAAAGATCTGCTCGCCCGCCTTGGCCTGCTCCGTTTTTAGCTCCTCATCGGAGAGGTTTCTTATTTTCGCGATGTCCATAGATAAATCCTTCCGAACGACGTGAGACCATCGACATCCCTGCCGAGGTCGTCAGCCCTTTGCTGCCGCCACTGCCCTGACGCCGGGGCGCTCGACAAACGTGGTTTTGAGCGGGAGCTTGTGGGAAGCTAAACGCATGGCCTCCTTGGCCAGCTCGGAGCTGACCCCCTCCATCTCAAACAGGATTTTGCCAGGCCGGATCACAGCAACCCAGTGATCCGGAGCGCCCTTTCCTTTGCCCATGCGAGTTTCTGCTGGTTTCTTGGTGATCGGCTTATCGGGAAACAGGCGCAGCCAGACCTTGCCACCACGTTTGATGAACCGCGTCATGGCAATACGACTCGCCTCGATCTGCCGGTCCGTGATGTAGCCACACTCCATGGCTTTCAGGCCGAAATCTCCAAACGAGAGATCGGAGCCGCGCCACGCCTTGCCTGTCATGCGACCGCGCTGCTGCTTCCGGTACTTCACCTTCTTCGGCATCAACATAAAAAAGCCTCATTGCTCCGTTACAGACCAGGATTGACCTGGCGATTGCCCCAAACGTCAAGACAGCTGCCTCTCAGGACTGAAAGACGCCGGCGGCGCCGGTCACGACTCCAGGTTGATCTCGCCGCTTCCGCTGCTCGTAGATGTCCCCGCGGTAGACCCACGTCTTGACACCGATGATGCCGTAGGTGGTGTGAGCCTCGGCAAAGCCGTAGTCGATATCGGCACGCAGGGTGTGCAGCGGGAGACGCCCCTGCAGATACCACTCCGATCGGGCGATCTCGTTGCCGTTCAAACGCCCCGAGACACGCACCTTAATCCCTTTGCAGCCGAAGCGCAGCGCCGAATCGACCGATTTGCGCATTGCACGGCGAAACGAAACCCGCTTCTCGAGTTGCAACGCAATGCTCTCCGCAACCAGCTGCGCGTCAAGCTCCGGCTTGTTGACCTCGAGGATGTCGATGAACACCTCGCGCGAGGTACGCTTCTGGATATCCGCCTTCAGCTTATCGATCTCGGCTCCCTTGCGGCCGATGATGATGCCCGGGCGGGCAGTGCGGATAATCAGGCGCAGCTTGTTGCCAGGCCGTTCGACCTCAACCGAACTCACGCCGGCGGCCTTCAGCTTTTCGCGCAGCTCTGCTTTGAGCTTCACATCCTCAACCAGCAGCTTGTCGTAGCCGCGCTCGACAAACCACCGCGACTTCCAAGGCTTATTCACGCCGAGGCGAAACCCGTATGGATGGACCTTCTGTCCCATATCTTCCTTTAGCTCTCGCCGCTCTCCGGTTGAGCCGGGCGACGTTTCTGGTCGAAACTCTGATTCTACAGTAAAAACCTGGTTTCGTTCCCGACAATCCGAACGCTACCTCGCAGATTTGCCGGAGGGACGCGTTCCCTTCCCTGCCGCCCGACCGCTGCCGCTGGCCGTCTCCGACGCCGACGAGCCCGGCCGCTTCTCGGCGACGGTCACAATGATGTGCGCCAAGCGGCGCTGATAGCGGAAGGCGCGCCCCATCGGCGCAGGCCGGATCCGCTTCAAACGGGGTCCCTCATTCGCCACGGCCGACTTGACGTATAGATCGTCTACATCGACATCGAGCCCTTGCTCTTCTGAGAGATACCGCGCGTTGGCAATCGCCGAATCAAGCGCCTTCAAGACCACTGGCGCGATACGCTTGGTGCTGAACGCCACTGTATTTCGCGCCTGCTCAACCCGGAGACCCTTGATCAGGTCGAGAACGAGCTTCGCCTTCTGTGGGCTGGTCCGTTGGAATCGCGCTTCCGCGCGGAACTCCCGGGGGGTGCTTCGTGTCGCTGTCTTTGCCATGGAACTTCCTTCCAGAAAATGCTGATCCCGTCATCGACGGGGGTGCCCGATTTACTTCGGCTTGGCCGACGTCTCGGTCGCGCGCGCAGAGTGGCCCTTAAAGGTGCGGGTCGCCGAAAACTCTCCGAGCTTGTGGCCAACCATATTCTCGGTCACATACACCGGGATGAACTTACGGCCGTTGTGAACCGCAATCGTGTGGCCGACCATGTCGGGGTGAATGGTGGACCGGCGCGACCAGGTCCTGAGGACCTTTTTGTCATTGGCCTGGTTCATCACGTTGATCTTAACCATCAGGTGCGCGTCGATAAACGGGCCCTTTTTCGCGGAACGTGCCATCGCATTACACTCCAGTGCTGCCGAAATTTGCTGGGAACGCGCCCCTCAGGGGCGGCCCGGATCTCTCTACTTCGATCTGCGGCTGACGATAAACGTGTCTGTCCGCTTGTTGTTGCGCGTCTTGTATCCACGCGTCGGCTGGCCCCACGGGGTGACGGGATGCCGTCCACCGGAGGTCTTTCCCTCGCCACCGCCATGCGGGTGATCGACGGGATTCATCGACACGCCTCGGTTTGCCGGACGGATACCCTTCCATCGGTTCCGGCCCGCTTTGCCGATCGTCACATTCTCGTGGTCGGTGTTGCCGACCTGGCCGATCGTCGCCATGCACTCAATCAGAACCCGGCGCGTCTCGCCCGAGGGCAGCTTCAGCAGAGCGTACTCGCCCTCCTTGGCGACCAGCTGCACCTGTGCTCCGGCCGACCGCGCCATCTGCGCGCCTTTTCCCGGACGCAGCTCAATGTTGTGCACCGTCGTTCCGGCCGGGATATTTTTGAGCGGAAGCGCGTTTCCAACGAGGATATCGGCATCCGGTCCGCTCATGACCTGCTGGCCCACCTTCAAGCCGATCGGCTGGATGATGTAGCGCTTTTCGCCGTCCGCGTAGTTCACGAGCGCAATGCGCGACGACCGGTTCGGGTCGTACTCGATGGTCGCGACCGTTCCGGGGACGCCGAATTTGTTGCGCTTGAAGTCGATGATCCGCAGCTTCTGCTTGTGTCCGCCGCCTTGATGCCGAATGCTGAGCATCCCGGTCGAGTTGCGGCCCCCGGTCCGCTGCTTGACGGCGAGCAGCGGACGGTACGGCTTATCGGTGGTGATATCGTCGTTTACCAGCTTGGTAGCAAAGCGGAGCGACGGGGTGATCGGGCGAAATGTCTTGATCGGCATCGTTTGTATCCTTGCCTGCGCGCCTCGGGATCGGAGACGCGAGAAAACAGGGTTAGCGGAAAGAGACTCCAGATCGTCTAGAGGCTGTCGAGGTACTCGGGCATCTTCTCGCCGTCGCGAAGGCGGACATAGGCCTTCTTCCAGTCAGGGCGGTAGCCGGAGAATTTGCCCCGGCGACGTTCCTTGCCTTCGACGGTGGAGGTGCGGACGCCTTGCACTTTGACCTTGAAGAGCGTCTCCACGGCCTGCCGCACCTCGGTCTTGGTGGCCGCGAGCGCAACCTCAAAGACCAGCGTATTTTGGGTCTCCTTCACCCCCATTCCCTTTTCGGTGATGAGGGGACGGCGAAGAACGGTATACAGCGTCGGCATCTAGGCAGCTCCTTTCTGAGACTCGGCGGCGTGGCGCTTCGAGGCCTGCTTCACCAGGGTCTCCTGCAGGGCCTCGATCGCGTCCCGCGAAAACACGGCGTGCTCGTACCGCAACAGATCGTAGGGGTGCACCTCGGAGCTCAGCACCAGCTCCACACCGGCTAGGTTGCGCGACCCCAGATAGAGCGTCTCGTCGAGCTTGCGGCTGGACTCAACCAGAAGCGTCGTCTTTCCGGTCTTCAGTGCGCGCAACGCCGCCTGGTAAAGCTTGGTCTTTGCCTCGGCAACCGTAAAGGAATCGACCACCGTGAGCCTGCCTTCGGCAAGCTTCGCCGAAAGCGCCGAGCGAAGCGCTCCCATCAGCTTCTTGCGTGGGAACGCGTACTCATACGACCGGGGCTGCGGCCCATGCACCGTTCCACCGGAGCGCCAGAGCGGAGACCGGATCGACCCGACACGCGCCCGTCCGGTTCCCTTCTGCTTCCATAGCTTCTTTCCCGAGCCGGAGACGAGCTTGCGATTCTTCGTCGCCGCCGTTCCCTGCCGCAGAGCGGCGCGATAGTGCTTGACCGACTCCCACAGCAGCGCCTCGTTTACCTCGCCGGTGAAGATCTGCGGCGCAAGCTCAAACTCGCCCACCTTGTCTCCCCCGAGATTTACTACGTCGATGTTTGCCATCTGTCTTCTCTCTTGATCGGTGAACTGTCCTGTTTCCCAAGGGTCACCGGCTAGCGATCTTCGTTCCGCTGACTACTTCTTTTTTGCAGGAGCCGCCTTCTTCGAGGCCTTCAGCGGGTCAAGCGTCGTCGCCCCTGCGAATCCGCGGCGCTCTCTCGGAGGCGCCTTCGCTTTCGAGATCAGCACATACCCGTCGCGAGGACCGGGTACCGCGCCCTCAACCATGATCAGGTTGTCCTCAAGATCCAGACCGCGGATCCGGAGATTGCGCACCGTCACCTGATCCGTTCCCATGTGCCCCGGCATGCGCTGTCCGGGAAAGACGCGGGACGGGAAGGAGGACGCGCCAATCGATCCCTGAACCTGAAACATGTGCCCATGGGCCTTTGGTCCGCCACCGAAGTGATGCCGACGAACCACGCCGGCGAAGCCGCGCCCCTTGGACGTCCCGATCACATCCACAAACTTTTCCTCGGCAAAGATGTCGACGAGCACCCGATCTCCCGCCTTGACGCCGTCGCCTGCGCTGCCAGCCGCGGTCTCCTCGATCGAGACCTCCTTGAGCACACGCACGGGCGGCACGTCAGACTTCGCGAAGTGGCCGGTCATCGCCTTGTTGACCTTCGACGCCTTAATGAAATCGACATACCCGATCTGCGCTGCGTTGTAGCCATCGGTCGCCAGCGTCTTGAGCTGGGTAATCACGCACGGGCCGGCCTTCAAAACCGTGACGGGATGCACCTCGCCGCGATCATCAAACAGCTGTGTCATTCCGATCTTTTTTCCAAGAATCCCTGTAACGGACATCGTTTCTCCTCCTCATCATGCCGCCGAACCCGAAGCTCAACGACACTGCCGGGACTACTTACTTCTGAACCGTCTTGATCTCGACATCGACCCCAGCGGGGAGATCGAGCTTCATCAGGGCGTCGACCGTCTGCTGCGTGGGCTCGAGGATGTCGATCAGCCGCTTGTGCGTGCGGATCTCGAAGGCCTCGCGGGACTTCTTGTCCACGTGCGGCGAGCGCAGCACACAGTACTTGTTCTTCATGGTCGGCAGCGGGATCGGGCCCGCAACCTGAGCCCCCGTGCGCTTAGCTGTCTCGACAATCTCCCCGGTGGAGGTGTCCAGCACACGGTAGTCGTACGCCTTCAACCGAATTCGAATTCTCTGTCCCGCCATGTCGCTTCTCTTCCGTTTCGCAAAGATCAGGTAAGGGCGAGCTGCTTACGACTGACGCAAGCAGCTCGCGTGTTCAGCTACTTGATGATTTCGGAGATGGTTCCGGCGCCGACGGTCCGGCCGCCTTCGCGGATAGCGAAGCGCAGGCCCTTTTCCATCGCCACCGGCGTGCCCAGCGTGATCTCAAGCGAGATGTTGTCGCCCGGCATCACCATCTCGGTACCTTCGGGCAGCTTCGCCGATCCGGTCACGTCCGTGGTCCGGAAGTAAAACTGCGGGCGGTAGCCGTTGAAGAACGGTGTGTGGCGGCCGCCTTCTTCCTTCGACAGCACGTAGATCTCGCCCTTGAACTGGGTGTGCGGCGTGATCGAGCCGGGCTTGGCCAACACCATCCCGCGCTCCACATCTTCCTTGGCGATGCCGCGCAGCAGAAGACCGGCGTTGTCGCCCGCCATGCCCTCGTCCAGCTGCTTCTTGAACATCTCGACGCCGGTGCAGACCGTCTGCTGGGTGTCGCGGAAGCCCACGATCGAGCACGGCTCGCCCACCTTGATCTTGCCCCGCTCGATGCGGCCCGTCACCACCGTGCCGCGACCCGAGATCGAGAAGATGTCTTCGATCGGCATCAGGAACGGCAGATCCACCGCGCGCTCCGGCTGCGGAACATACTTGTCCACCGCCGCCATCAGCTCGTCGATCTTGGCCTCCCACTGGGCTTCGCCGTTCAGCGCGCCCAGAGCCGATCCGCGGATGATCGGCGTGTCGTCGCCCGGGTAGTCGTACTTCGACAGAAGCTCGCGCACCTCCATCTCCACCAGCTCGATCAGCTCCTCGTCTTCCACCGCGTCGCACTTGTTCAGGAAGACGACGATGTAGGGAACGCCGACCTGGCGCGCCAGCAGCACGTGCTCCTTGGTCTGCGGCATCGGGCCGTCGGTGGCCGCAACAACAAGA
>CALMVL010000040.1 GCA_937873265.1 uncultured Granulicella sp. | reverse complement strand
AAACGCGCGTCTTCGGGGAGCTCTGCCCCTACGCCGCCATCGCTGCCGTCCTGATTGGCGAAAGCTACCTCGATACCCTCGCCAACAGCACCCAAACCGCGGCCGACCCCGCCCAACCGGGCCTTGTCTAGCTTGCGCAATCCCGTCCCACCCGGCACCCTTACCCCATGGACAAAATCGCCGCCCTCTCCGAGATCCTCGAACACAACCCCGTCGACGCCTTCGCCCGATACGGCCTGGCCATCGCCCTCACCGCGGCCGGCAACACCGACCAGGCCCTCACCGAATACACCACCCTCCTCGAGCAAACACCCGACTACGTTCCCGCCTACCAGATGTCTGCTCAGACTCTCATCCGCCTCGGCCGCACCGCCGAAGCAGTAACCCGACTCCAATCCGGCATCCAAGTGGCCGAACGCACCGGCAATTCGCACGCACAGTCCGAGATGCAAGCCATGCTTGACGACGTGACCCGCTAATCGCCCTGGCACGCGGACCTCGTGCCACTTGTGGTGACGGTACCCAGGCCCCGAACTCTGGTAACTCATCTTGCCCAGCAAATTCGACATCTCTACACTGAAACCGGCACGATCGTACGTAAAAGCAGATGCAAGGAGCAGCATGCCCGTGCGCCGCCAACTCTCCCCGCTCACGTGGCTGCTGTACGCCTTTGCAACGCTCCAATTCATCCGCTATTACGTCGTCAGCACGAGGTTCTACCTCAGCATGCCCCGCTACATGAGCGGCCACGAGCGCCTGCCCTTCCAGGAGCGCGTCCTTCCCATCGCGCTCATGTGGCCCATCAACCACTTCGCCCCGCTCATGAATGCGCTGGCGGCCCACCAGGGTGCGTCCACCCCCGGCCTTTTCGCCTTCTACCTCGTTAGCCTTCTCGGCTTCTCGCTCGCCGGCGTCTTTTGCGTCAAGCTCTACCGCGCCGTCACCACCACCGGCACGCTCCAGGTGCTGGTCTATCCCATCTTCCTCGTCATCGCCCTGTGGACCTATGTCATCCACCTCGACGCCGACTTCTCCTACCCCTACGACATGCTGAGCCTCGCCTTCTTTACCGCGGGCCTCTACTTCATCTACACGCGCCAGTTCGCCGCCCTGGCTGCCACCATGCTGCTCGGCACCGTCAACCGCGAGACCACCCTCTTTCTCATTCCGATCTTTATGATCGACGCCGCCAGCGAGCCCCTCATCAACCCCAACGCGCCCCTCCGACAACGCTTCAACCTCCGCCGGATCCCCTGGGCCCGCGTCGCCATCCTCCTCGGCATCTGGCTCGCTCTGAAACTCACCCTCACTCACATCTTCGCCAACAACGACCCTTCGGAAAACTACGTCCGCATCCGTGAGAACCTCGGCCGCCTCCGCCCACGTCTCTTGCCCGCCATGCTCAACATCTGCGGATATCTCCTTCCGGTCGTCGTCATCCTCCGCCGCCGTCTCCGTCCCATCCGCTTCAGCAACTACCTTTACGTCCTTCCCCTCTGGATCGCCATCATGTTCTACACCGGCGTCATCCTCGAGACCCGCATTTACGGCGAGCTCTGCTCCTTCACCGCCATCGCCGTCGTCCTCCTGCTCGAGCAGCACATGCTCCAGCAGCGCGCCATCCCTCCCATCCGGCAGCATCTACGCGAAAACCCGCTCTCCCGCTCCCATGCCATGGAAGCCGATGAAGTCGCCGCGGCTTCCTGACCCTGCACCTCTCCCTGTAGCCTCGCCTGCCGCTTTATACTCGCTTCATGGCAAGCTCCAACCCGCTCCCCACCACCCTCGGCGAACTTCGTACCTCTCAGTGGACCCCGGAGCGTGTCGGTCGTTCCGTAAAAGACGAGCTGCGCGATAACCTCATCACCCGCCTCCGCTCCGTCCGAAATTCCGGCGAATCCCTCTTTCCCGGCATCGTCGGCTACGACGACACCGTTATCCCCCAGATCGTCAACGCCGTCCTGTCCCGCCACAACTTCATCCTCCTCGGCCTCCGTGGCCAGGCCAAGTCGCGCATTCTCCGCGCCCTCACCACGCTGCTCGACCCGCAGATCCCCTACGTCGCCGGCTCCGAGCTCCGCGACAACCCCTACGCGCCCCTCTCCAGATTCGCCCGTGACCTCATCGCTCAAAAAGGTGACAGCACCCCCATCGCCTGGCTCGAGCCGGAGGCCCGCTACGTCGAAAAACTCGCCACTCCCGACGTGACCGTGGCTGACCTTATCGGCGACGTCGACCCCATCAAGGCCGCCCGCTCCGGCCACGAGCTCGGCTCCGAGCTCACCATGCATTACGGCCTCCTTCCCCGCGCCAACCGCGGCATCTTCGCCGTCAACGAAATCCCCGACCTCGCCGGCAAAATCCAGGTCGCCCTCTTCAACATCATGCAGGAAGGCGACGTCCAGATTAAGGGCTACCCCGTCCGCCTCGAGCTCGACGTCGCCATCGTCTTCTCCGCCAACCCCGAGGACTACACCGCCCGCGGCAAAATCGTCACCCCCCTCAAAGACCGCATCGGCTCCGAGATCCGCACCCACTACCCCGAGTCCATCGACGAAGCCATCGCCATCACCGAGCAGGAAGCCTGGACCGCCCGCTCCTACACCGGCGACGACACCGTCCAAACCATCCAGATCCCTCACTACATCCGCCAGGTCGTCGAATCCGTCGCCTTCGCCGCCCGCGAAGACAAAAAAGTCGACAAGCGCTCCGGCGTCTCGCAGCGCCTCCCCATCTCCACCATGGAGCTCGTCGTCTCAAACGCCGAACGCCGCGCCCTCCTCCATGGCGAGTCGGCCGTCGTCCCCCGCATCGGCGACATCTACGCCGCCCTCCCCGGCATCACCGGCAAGATCGAGCTCGAGTACGAAGGCGAAATGCGCGGCGCCGACACCGTCATCCGCGAGATCATCCGCAGCTCCGTCGCCAACATCTACGACCAATACTTCAAAGACACCAATACCCAGCAGATCGAGCAGTGGTTCAACCTCGGCGGTACCGTCCAGCTCAACGACGCCCAGCCCTCGGCCGACTCCTACACGGAGCTCAAACAAATCCAGGGCCTCTTCGACAAGCTGTCCCCGCTCCAAATCAACGCGAAGTCCACACCCGAGGTCGCCGTCTCCGCCGCCGAGTTCCTTCTCGAGGGCATGACCGCCCACAAACGCATCTCCCGCTCCGAAGAACGGGCCTTCACCGCCGCCGAAAAAAAATCACGCAACGACCAGGCCGCCCAGTACGCCGAGCGCATGCGCGAACGCGAGCAGGAAGACCTTTCCGCCCGCAACCGCACCCGTCGCGGCTTCAACTAGAAACACTGCACCGTCGCGATTGGACCCTAAAGGCACAAACGGCAGAAGAGGAAACTCTCTTCTGCCGTTTGTGCTTCTGAGTAAGACCTGAAGATTACCTGATCGTCATCTACTTCTTGTGAGCTGCTTCGTGGTGCTCCGTCGGGTCCGCTGCACTCTTGTGCGGGTGCTTCCCCGTCCCTTGCTCGCCCGAGTGCGACGCCCCTTCACCCTTGCTCGATGAGCTCTCTTTCCCGCTCGTCACCTCTTTGCTGCTGCCACTCTCTTTGGTGTGCGGATACGGCTCAGCTGCGCTCTGGTGCTTATGCTTCCCGGTTCCCTGCTCCGTGCTGCTCGCCATCTCAATACCTCTTGTCTGGAATGAACGTGCGATCGAACTCTCAGTAAGACCCCACCCCCAAAAAGCTCGTTGCCCACGAACGTTCCACCGACGTAGCCGTGTTCACCCGACCAAAACCCGACGGACATCTGTGCAGAGCAACCCCATCCATCTCTGGCGGCCTCGGCGTACGCATCAACATCTTCCACCCATCCATCCAGTTCCACCCCGGCGCGTCGCGGTTCCCGCGCAACCGCACGTCTAAGATAGAAGAAGAGGCCCACCCCATGAAACGCGTCCGCTACACCAAGTTCAACGGCGATCTTTCTTCCGCCTTCGGCCTCGAAGACCTCATGCAGGC
>CALMVL010000039.1:7276-11597 GCA_937873265.1 uncultured Granulicella sp. | reverse complement strand
GCCCGGCCATCGCCTCGACCGTACCCCAGTAGTCCCCCCGAGGCGTCTCGATCCGGTACCGCAGCATCTCCGTCCCGCTGTCGTCCAAAGCCAACGCCTCAATCTTCGTCCCACCCAGATCAATCCCGATTCGCATACGTCTCCGCTCCTTCAAATCGTCCGAACATGATGAGGCTGTGCGAAACACATTCTATCCACACCAGGAGGAACACTCGCCTGCCGGCCGCCCGTCGTAAGTCAGCCTTGGTCAACAGTCTCCATCGCAGGATATGATTC
The DNA here is from genome assembly GCA_937873265.1 of uncultured Granulicella sp. GTDB lineage: Bacteria > Acidobacteriota > Terriglobia > Terriglobales > Acidobacteriaceae > Edaphobacter. Next base: position 11,321 of record CALMVL010000039.1, on the reverse strand, counting down.
TCCCCGACCCGAACGCGACCCACACGTCGCGCTCGTTGAGGACCCGCTCTCCATGCCCATGAACGGCTACCTGATCAAAAGCACCATCGTCGGCGCCCTCGGCGGCTTCCTTTTCGGCTTCGACACCGCCGTCATCGCCGGCACCACCCAGCAGCTCACCCAGATCTTTCATCTCACGCCCACGACCCTCGGCCTCACCGTCTTCATCGGCCTTGCCGGTACCGTCCTCGGAGCCATGTTCTCCGGCATCCTCGGCCAGCGCATCGGCGGCCGCGAAGCCCTCCGCATCATGGCCATCCTTTACACCATCTCCGCCCTCGGCTGCGCCTTCGCCTGGAACTGGCCAGCCCTCATGGTCTTCCGCTTCATCGGCGGCATCGGCATCGGCGGCTCCTCCGTCCTCGGTCCCGTCTACATCGCAGAGCTCGCCCCCGCCAAATGGCGCGGTCGCATGGTCGGCCTCTTCCAGATCAACATCGTCGTCGGCATCCTGCTCGCCTATCTCTCCAATTACCTGCTCGCCCTGCTTAACCTGGGCACACATCTGTGGCGCTGGCAGCTCGGCGTTGCCGCCATCCCGTCCGCCGCCTTTCTTCTCCTTCTCTACGGCATTCCCCGCTCCTCCCGCTGGCTCGTCACCCAGAACCGCACCGACGAAGCCCTCGACGTCCTCCGCATGATGGGCGCCCCCGACTCCGAAGCCGAGCTCCGCGAGATCATGGAGTCCATCCACATGGAGCGCGGAGCCGCCGCCGAACCCCTCTTCAAAGCCAAGTACCGCCTCCCCATCTTTCTTGCCATTTCCATCGGCCTCTTCAACCAGCTCTCCGGCATCAACGCCATCCTCTACTACTCGAACTACATCTTCACCGCCGCCGGCTTCTCCCAGATCTCCGGCTCCATCCAGACCGTCATCATCGGCTTCATGAACCTCCTCGCCACCCTTCTCGGCATGAGCCTCATCGACAAGCTCGGCCGCAAGACCCTCCTTCTCATCGGCTCCGTCGGCACCACCGCCTGCCTCGCCGGGGTCGCCGCGATCTTCTTCACCAACTCCCACCAGGCCGCCCTCGTCTGGCTCCTCGTCGGCTACATCGGCTTCTTCGCCATCTCGCAGGGATCCGTCATCTGGGTCTACATCGCCGAAGTGTTCCCCACCCGCATCCGCGCCAAAGGCCAAAGCCTCGGCAGCTCTTCGCACTGGATCATGAACGCCATCATCTCCCTCGTCTTCCCCATCATGGCCAAGTCCTCCGGTGGCATCCCCTTCGCCTTCTTCGCCGCCATGATGACTCTCCAGTTCTTCGTCGTCCTCTTCCTTTACCCGGAAACCAAGGGCATCACCCTCGAACAGCTGCAGCACAAACTCGGCATCGCCTGATTCCCTCAAGGAGACCCCCGCCACTCATGTCGCCCCGCCTCTTGTCCCGTACGTCGGCCACCCTCTTCGCGCTCGCATGGACCACCCTCTCTGCGACGGCGCTCGCACAAACCACTCCCACCCTTACCCCCGACGCCCAGATGCAGTCCCAGCTGCACGACGGCCCCTGGTGGAAGCACGCCCTCATCTACGAGATCTACCCCCGCTCCTTCCAGGATTCGAACGGCGACGGCGTCGGCGACCTCAACGGCATCACCCAACGCCTCGACTACCTCCAGCAGACCGGCATCGACGCCATCTGGATCGCCCCCATGTACCCCTCCCCTCAGGTCGACTTCGGCTACGACATCTCCAACTACGAGGCCGTCGACCCCCAGTACGGCACCCTCGCCGACTTCGACAAGCTCCAGGCCGCCGCCAACGGGCATGGCATCCGCATCATCCTCGACATGGTGCTCAACCACACCTCCGACAAACACGCCTGGTTCGTCGAGTCCGCCAGCTCCCGCACCAACCCCAAGGCCGACTGGTACGTCTGGAACGACGGCATCCCCGCCGATGGCCCCAACGTCAACGACTACCAGCGCAAATACACCCACACCGGTCCCAAGGGCAAGGTCGTCCCTCCCAACAACTGGGTCTCCCTCTTCGGCGGCTCCGCCTGGGAGTGGGTCGAGGCGCGCCAGCAGTTCTACTACCACGACTTCTACAAGCAGCAGCCCGACCTCAACTGGCGTAACCCCGCCGTCGAAAAAGCCATGTTCGACACCATGCGCTTCTGGCTCGACCGCGGCGTCGCCGGCTTCCGCCTCGACGCCATTCCCGCCCTTTTTGAAGATCCCCAGCTGCGCAACGAGCCCGAAACCGGCGGAACCAACGCCCAGGGCGACCCCAACCTCAAAAAGATCTACACCGACAACCTCCCCGAGGTCCACGACACCATCCGCCGCATGCGCGCCATGATCAACTCCTACCCCAACAACCGCGTCCTGATCGGCGAAACCTACCTCCCCAACACCGCCGCTCTCTCCGCGTGGTACGGCGGAGCCGCCGCCAACGAGCTCCAGCTCCCCATGGATATGCTCATCGGCTTCGGCACAGGCGTCGCCTACAAGGCCCCCTACTTCCGCCAATACCTCAACGAAGCCGAGACCCAGCTCAACGGCGCCCAGCCTCTCATCGTCTTCGACAACCATGACAACGTCCGCTCCATCGACCGCTTCGGTGACGGCCAGCATAACCAGCTGATCGCCAAGGGCATCGCCTCCATCCTGCTTACCTCACACGCCACCGCCATGACCTACTACGGCGCCGAGCTCGGCATGCCCACCACCGAACCCACTCGCAAGGAAGACGTCAAGGACCCCATCGGCATCACCGGCTGGCCAAAAGAAAAGGGCCGCGACGGCGAGCGCACCCCCATGCAGTGGACCCCCGGCGCCCAGGCCGACTTCTCCACCAGCGCCCAAACCTGGCTCCCCATCCCGCCCTCCTACACAACCATCAACGTCCAAACCGAGCTCGCCGACCCCAACTCCCTCCTCAACTGGCACAAGCGACTCATCGCCATGCGTCGCGATAACCCCACCCTCCGCGACGGCAAGCAAACCATGATCAACACCGACTCCACCGCCGTCCTTGCCTACGTCCGCGCCGCCACCGCCGGCCAACCCTCCATCCTCGTCGCGATCAATCTCAGCAACCAGCCCCAAACCCTGACACTCGACCCCTCCACCGCCGGCGTCGCCGCGAAGTCCGCCAAGACCCTGCTCACCGATGCCCCCGAACTCAACGCCGTGACCACCCTCAACACCACCCTGCCGCCCTACGCCACTTGGATCGGCAGCCTCCAGTAGAGCGATCCGCGCGGAACGAGGGACGGAATCCTAAATAGCTTTCCGTCCCTCAACTCCTTTCGCCGTTCGCTCCACTTCCAAGCTTCGCAACGATCTCCTCGACCACCTGGTCAGGCGTCCGGTCGTTTTCCACACACAGCGCCGGCTCCCCCGTCTTCGGTCGCTCGAGGGTCGCGATCTGGCTCTCGAGCAGCGCCGGACTCATAAACGTCCCCTGCCGCGCCCCGAGCCGCTGCGCAATCAGCTCCTTCGGCGCATCCAGCAGCACAAACCGAACTGCGCCGTCCGGCACACCCTCGGTCAGCGTCTCCCGATACGTCTCCTTCAGCGCCGAGCAAGCCAGCACCCCGCCTTTCCCCACCGAGACCCACCCCGAGATCAACCCGTTCAGCGTCTTCAGCCACGGCGCCCGATCCTCATCCGTCAGCGGAATGCCCGCATGCATCTTCGCCTTGTTCGCCTCCGAGTGGTAGTCGTCCGCGTCCGCAAACAACACCCCAGTCCGCTTCGCCAGCGCAATCCCAATCGTCGTCTTGCCCGACCCGCTCACACCCATCAGCACCACAACCAATGCTCGCCTCGCAGTCCGTATCGCCAGACCCTCTCAATTTTCGATCGCTCGTGAAAAAACCCTGACCCGGGAAGCAGCTCCGCCCGCGCGCCCCTGGCTTTCCTTCCCGAACCGAGGGTTCTGCTCATCGCGAAACCTCGCGAGCCCATGGAAACCTCGCTGCACGGGAGCCTGCTACGTCCTCAGTACCCTGCCGCAACGATGCTGCGCCGCAAGCTCGCGGGATCGCAAAGCTGG
>CALMVL010000039.1:0-7176 GCA_937873265.1 uncultured Granulicella sp. | reverse complement strand
GACGGCTCCGAGACCCGTCCATCCAGAGCTCCGCCGGGCGCGGAATCAAAGCTCCAGGCGCGAATCTTCGATGGCAAGCCGAACATTGCCGTCTGACTTCTGCAACCGCCGAACCGCCTCCATCTTATCCACCCCGGCCTTCAACATCACCACGGCAATCGGGATCGACTTGCCGGCAGACTTGATCGTCCGGATCGCTGTGTCCCGATCGATCCCGCAGACCTTCATCAGCACCCGGATCCCGCGCTCCACCAGCTTTTCGTTCTTCATGTGCACGTTCACCATCTGGTTCTCGTACACATAGCCGAGGCGCGTCATCGCTCCGGTGGTGATCATGTTCAGGATCATCTTCTGCGCGGTCGAGGCTTTCATCCGCGTCGATCCGGCGATCACCTCCGGGCCAACTTCCGCAACAATCGTAATGTCGGACACCCCCGAAAGAGCCGTCGACGGATTGCAGGTGATGGCCGCCGTCTTCGCGCCCCGTGCACGCGCGTACTCCACCGCTCCCACCACATAGGGCGTCCGCCCGGAAGCGGAAACACCGATCACAATATCCTTCCGGGTGGGCCGGCGGCGAGCAATATCGCGCTGCCCAATCTCGGGGGAGTCCTCGTTGACGTCCGACGCGCTCGCCAGGGCCTTCGCCCCACCCGCCATCAGATACTGGACCTGGCTCGGAGCCGTCGAAAACGTGGGCGGGCACTCAGAGGCGTCGAGCGACGAGATCCGGCCGGACGATCCCGCCCCGATGTAGATGAGCCGCCCACCATCGCGCAGCGAACGGGCCACTGTATCGATCACAATGGCGATCTCGGGCAGCGCCTTCTTCACCGCGGAGGCGATCTTGGAATCTTCCTGGTTAATAATGCGCGCAATCTCGAGAGCTGACTTCTTGTCCAAACCCTCCGAGGCGGAGTTCGCAGTTTCTGTCGTCAGGACGTCGAACGCAGATCGTGCCTGAAAGCCGTTTTTCATCGGAGTGGCTGGCTGTTCTAGGACTGTCAGTGTGGCCATGGGCGTCTGGGTCTGCTTTCAGCTGGGATACCGAGTCAGGGCAAAACGTAAACGGTGCACCTCGATCTTGGCCTCTCCCCAACGGCCAAGTATATGCCCCGAATGGGTGAGCTGGGAAGAAGAAAGCGCCCGCACGATCCTCCGGCGCGGCACCGCAACCAGTCAGACATCAACAGATGCAACGCTCAATCGTTTGCCTCAACACCCCTCCCGCAACGCTGTCCCTGAGCGGTGCAATGCGTCACAATAGAGAATCACGAATCGGAAAAGCCGGAGCAGCTCTGTTGGACCCATCGTTAGACAACCTTCGAGATAGGCAGCAAGATCCGGACGTAAGCGGAACCGGACCAGCCAGGCCTCCCCAATTCCCAGAAAGCCCCGCCAGGCCCACTGGCGCTGGCGCATCCTGGCTGCGCGACCTGGTCATCTCCGTCGCCGTCTCCGCCTTCATCATCGTCTTTCTATACCAGCCGGTGCGCGTCGAAGGAACCAGCATGCTGCCGGTGCTGGAAGACCAGGATCGCCTCTTCATCAACAAAATGGCCTACCGCGTGGGCGAGATCCACAGGGGCGATGTCGTCGTCTTTCTCTATCCCCACGACCACGAGAAGAGCTACATCAAGCGCGTCATCGGCCTGCCCGGCGACGACCTGCGCATCGATCACGGACGGGTCTCGGTAAACAGCAGGCCGCTCTCCGAGCAGTACGTCCCACCACGCTACCAGGACGACCGATCCGAGCCCGAAATGGTCATCCCTCCGAATCAGTACTTCGTCATGGGCGATCACAGGTCCATCTCGAGCGATAGCCGCGACTTCGGCCCGGTCGACCGATCGCTGATCTACGGCAAGGCCGCCTTTGTCTACTGGCCCATGGAGCAGGTAGGCGTCGTGCACTGAACCCACACCCTCACGAGGCCGGATGCGCGTTCCGGATAATGTCGGCAAAGGTGTGCGGGTCGAGCGAAGCCCCGCCGACCAGCGCTCCATCGATCTCCGGCTGCGCCATCATCTCGGCAACATTCTCCGGCTTCACCGATCCCCCGTAAAGAATGCGTGTCGCATCGGCGATCTCCCGGCCGAAGCGCTTCTCCAGATCCCTGCGGATAATCCCGTGGGTGTCGTTCGCCACCTCCGGCGTGGCCGTCGACCCGGTACCGATCGCCCACACAGGCTCGTACGCAACGATCAGGGTATGCGCCCTCTCCGCCGGAAAATTCGCCAGCGCCGCGCCCATCTGCGCCATCAGGGTGTCCGCCGTGTACCCTTCCTGGCGATCAGAGAGCATCTCGCCCAGGCACAGCACGGGAATCAGGTGGTTTGCGCACGCGGCTTTGATCTTCAGGTTCACATGCTCGTACGTCTCGTTGGCATACAGCCGTCGTTCAGAATGTCCCAGCAGAACATGCGTCGCTCCGATCGAGGTAAGCATCGTCGGGGAGGTCTGGCCGGTATACGGACCTTCGCTCAGCCAGTGCATCGTCTGCGCTCCCGCCATCAGCCGCGTCTCCGCAACCGCATCGCAAACCGAGGCAAGCGAGGTCGCGGTGGGAAACAGGACAATGTCCGAGCCGGAAAGGTGCTCCACAAGCGGTAGAAACTCGCGAATAAACGCAACCGACTCCGCAGGGTTCTTGTACATCTTCCAGTTGGCGGCAATCACGGGCTGACGCATGGTGGGGTTCAGTATCCCATTGGAGCACTTCGATATGCCAGTCGCGCCGCCGTCGGCGCCAAGGCAGGTTGCCGCAACGCCGGACGGCTGTCACGATCCATCACGCCCGTTCCGGCACGCAGCCACCCTCGAGGTGTGCCTCGGCTCGGCATCACGCCCTGTCGCTCAGGGCAGCGACGCCCGGCAAGACCTTCCCTTCGAGGAACTCCAGGGAAGCCCCTCCGCCCGTCGAAATGTGCGTGATCTTGTCGGCGACCCCGGATTTGTGCAGCGCCGAAACAGAGTCCCCGCCGCCCACAATGGTCGTGGCATGATCATTCGCGGCAACCGCCTCGGCAATGGCGTTTGTGCCTTTGGCAAACGCAGGCAGCTCAAAGACGCCCATCGGCCCGTTCCACACAACGGTCTCCGCCGCCAGAACCTCGCGTGTGTACGTATCAATGGTCGCCGGACCGATGTCGAGGGCCATCAGCTCCGGCGGAAACGGTCCGGTGCCGGAGAAGATCTCCGTCTTCGCGTCGCCGGCGAACCTGTCCGCAAGAACGTGATCGGTCGGCAACAGCAGCTTCACCCCGTTCTCCGCGGCCTTTTCAAGCGCAGCCTTCGCAACGGCAATCTTGTCAACCTCCACAAGGCTCTTCCCCGTAGACTGCCCCTGCGCGTTCAGAAACGTGTAGGCCATCGCTCCCCCGATCAGGATCGCGTCCGCTCTCCCGAGCAGGTTGTCGATCACCTCGATCTTGTCCGAAACCTTGGCCCCCCCGATGATCGCCACAAACGGCTTCACCGGATCCGTAACCGCCTTGCCCAGGTACTGGAGCTCCTTCTCCAGCAGCAGGCCGGCGGCCGATTGAGCAACATGGTGCGTCACGCCTTCGGTCGAGGCATGCGCCCGGTGCGCCGCGCCGAACGCATCATTCACATACACATCGCACAGCGACGCGAGCTGCTTTGCGAACTCCGGATCGTTGCGCTCTTCCTCGGGGTGAAACCGCAGGTTCTCCAGCAGCAATGTCTGGCCGGACTCGAGCTTCGAGGACAGTTCCTCGGCAAGCTCGCCGACGCAGTCCGGCGAGAAAGCAACGTTCTCGCTCGGTCCAATTGCCCGGTCGAGCAGCTCGCGCAAACGATCGACCACCACGCGCAGGCTAAGGGCAGGGACCACCTTGCCTTTGGGGCGTCCAAGATGCGAGCACAGAATCACCTTTGCCTTGTGCCGCACAGCGTACTCGATTGTCGGAATGGTTTCGCGGATCCGCGTATCGTCGAGCACCTCCGGGGTGCTCGTGGTGGAGTCGGCCGTCAACGGCACGTTGAAGTCAACACGGATGAGAACGCGCTTGTGGGCGAGATCGAGGTCGCGGATGGAAAGCTTCGGCATACCTGTATGAGGGGACTGGCGGAGATAGGGTTGTGGGCCTCGTCCTTCCCCGCCGCACGGTCAACCGGGCGATCAGCCCTTCAGCAACCCGCTCCTCGCCGAGGAAGCGACCGAAGCACCTCGAGAACCGCGGCCGGCTCCGGTCGGACACGAAAGTCCGCATGCGCCTCGGCAAAGGCGATGCGCCCATCCGGGGTGACCACAAAGGTGGCTGGCAGGGGCAGCCGCCAGCTCTCGGGTGTCGCTGTATCGTATGTGCGGCCGGAGTTGGCAAACGGAATGTTCACCAGGATCGATCGGTAATAGCGACGCGCCGGCTCGGGGACTGTGTGAGCGAGGCCGAACCGCTCGGCAACCGTGGCGTTTGGGTCCGAGAGGATGGGAAACGGCAGCTGCGTCGGCGCCGTCATGGACCTTTCCAGCGGATCCGGCTTGCTCCCCGGAACGGCCTTTCCAAGCTGATCGAGGGTGAAGCTGTTTTGCCGGGGCGTCTGGGGCGAGATCGCCACCAGCAGCGCCCCGCAACGGCGCAGCTCGGGGTACAGGTCTCGCCACGCTTCGAGCTCGGTAATGCAGTACGGACACCATCGCCCGCGAAAAAAATCAATCACCAGCGGACCCAGAGAAAGCAGATCCGAGGAGCGGACCGCGCGACCCGTGCGCGCATCGGCGAGCGTAAACTCCGGCGCCGGAGCTCCGGCCGGCAGCACGCCGTCCTCAATGCCCGTCGCAAACAGATCCGCCGTGGTCTGTTCGGAAAAGCGGAGGCGTTCCGGTTGAACCAGCGCCCGCGTTCGTTGCGTGATGTCGTCGAGTTTGTCCTGCAAGCTGAACATCGGTGCTCCTTCCTCGCAGCCTATCCCGCTATCCAAAACAACGCTCATCCCCTCAGATCTCTTCCCTTTATTCTAGTGCGGCCATCCGAATCTCCCATGAAGCAAAGGAAGCCCGGCTATGTCGGAGGTGAGCAAAGCCGCCAAATCGTCGGCAACGAGTGAACTCCAGCTTCGGCCCTACCGGAGAAACGATCTCGACGCAATGGTGGCGCTTGACCGCATCTGTTTTGCACCGGAGTTCTTGTTCGGCAAACGGGCGATGCGGCAATTCGTTGAAGCCGCGGGCGCGTACGGCGTGGTGGCCGAACGCGGGTCGGCGATCGTGGGATTCGCCATCACCCAGGTAGAACCCCGAAACGCCCACACTGGGCCCGAGCTGCAGCCGCAGGCAGACGGTCCCGTTGCGTACTGCGTGACCCTCGACGTCTCTCCGGGAGAGCGGCGCGCCGGGCTCGGCGGCATCCTACTAGGCGAGCTGGAGCGCTGGGCCCACGCAAAGGGCGCGCGATCCATGATGCTGCACGTTTGGGTTGGCAACGAGGGCGCGCGTCGGTTCTACGGACAGCAGGGATACCGGGTGGTCGGCGACGCGCCGGGCTTTTACGGCCGGGGAATCGACGCACTCCTGTGCCGAAAACACCTGTGAACGAGCGTGCTGAAAATCCATTCGCAGCGCCTGTCTCCCCTCGGGCGACCGGCGACCGGCCTTGCATGCACCGGTATCCAACCCCAGAAAATGGCATGCATCTCACTCTGCTAGCAGCAGGAAAGAACTCCGTGAGTGGTCCGGCCCGAACGTTGCCGCCTCACCCAAAACAGCTCAGCTGGAACGCCCCTGAACACAGAATCAAGGAAGGTCCGCGCCTCCGAAACGCTGCGCGCGTGAAACCCGAAAGGACCTGAAAATGAAGCTCTTCTCCGCGAACATCGAAGACCTCAAAACCCTCTACATCTCTAACCTGAAGAAGGCTCTGGACCTTGAGCAGAAGATCTGCAAGAGCCTCCCCGACATGATCGAGAACTCCACCGACCAGCAGCTTGCCGCCGGCCTCCGCACCCACCTCGAGCAGTCTCAGGGCCACGCCTCCAAGGTCGCTTCCCTGCTCCAGCAGCACACCGGGTCCGACTCCACCGAAACCTGCAAGGTCATGGACGGCCTCGCCACCGAGGCGTCCGATACCCTGAAGGACGTCAAGGACCCGGCGGTCCGCGACATCGCGATCATCGCCGGTGCCCAGCAGGTGGAGCATCACGAGATTGCTGTCTACGGAACCCTCAAGAACTGGGCCCGCGTGCTCGGTCTTTCGAGCGATGTCTCGACCCTCGAGTCCATCGAGCGCGACGAGATCAAGGCCGACCAGATGCTCACCCAGATCGCTGGCACCGTCAACTATCAGGCAGAGAAAGAGCCCGTTTTGGCGTAGCAGTTTCCGAACTCAGTTACTCTTAAAATGTAAGTGGAACGCCCACACCGGTCCTTGGTGTGGGCGTTTCGGCGTAAACGGAATCTGTTGCTCGATCTCCGTGTGCTTCGCGTTCCTTGTAACTCGTTACTTTTGAATATTTTAGCCACAACCACTGCAGAATCAATCAGTTACGGCTGGTCCAAAAGCGTAAGTGATTGATTCGATTCGCTTTACAGGTAGGTACCCCCGGGGGGGGTGGGGGGTCTGCGGAAACGCAACGGACCATCAACGATCCACGTAAACTGAACAGATCAATATGACCAACCAGCCGCGCCGCAACAACCCGACCGCCATCATCGTCGCCACCGTCGTCATTCTCGCCACGGTCGCCTGGCTCACACTCACCGGCGTCCGCGACAACAAGAGCTACTACGTCACCATCACCGAGCTCCAGGGCCTCGGCAGCAAGGCCTACACGCGCCACCTCCGCGTCGCCGGCAACGTGGAGCCCGGATCCATCTCCCGCGTCGGCACCAACGCCCAGTTCACCCTTCTCGAGCAGGGCAAAACCCTCCGCGTGAACTACCAAGGAACCGAGCCGCCACCCGACACCTTCAAGGATGACGCCCAGGCCCTCGCCGTCGGCACCTACGGCCGCGATGGCGTCTTCCACGCCACCCAGATCCAGGCCAAGTGCGCCTCCAAATACGCTCCCGCCGGGCAGCAACCACCCAAACCCACCACCGCCGCCGCCGTCACGCTCCCCTCATCTCACTAAAACCATCCCGAACGTAGCCAATCACGCACGTCATCTGGGGCGGAGCCCGGCGAAGTCGAAGAACCTGGTGGTGTGCCCCCGCCC
>CALMVL010000038.1 GCA_937873265.1 uncultured Granulicella sp. | reverse complement strand
GCATGCTCCCCCGCGCCACCCTCACCCGCACCCCCCGCGAGTCCGAACGCGGCAAGGTCGGCGGCCGCACCCACGAGATCCAGCGCCTCATCGGCCGCTCCCTCCGCTCGGTCGTCGACATGAAGGCCCTCGGCGAGCGCACCATCATCCTCGACTGCGACGTCCTCCAGGCCGACGGCGGCACCCGCACCGCCGCCATCACCGGTGCCTCCGTCGCCCTCGCCCTCGCCCTCGGCAAACTCGTCGATGCCGGAACCCTCAAATCCTCGCCCCTCAAACAACTGGTCGCCGCCACCTCCGTCGGCATCGTCGATGGCAACACCCTCCTCGATCTCTGCTACGAAGAAGACTCCCGCGCCACCGTCGACATGAACGTCGTCATGCTCGCCTCCGGCGGTCTCATCGAAACGCAAGCCACCGCCGAGCGCGACTCGTACTCCCGCACCGAACTCAGCTCCATGCTCGACCTCGCCGAAACCGGCATCCGCCGGCTTCTCGCCATCCAGCAGGCCGCCCTTACGCCCACCGTCTGACTCCCACCCCGCGGTACGCTCCGGGCCCAAACACGGCAGCTACGTTCAGCACGTGGAGGAGATCCAATGAAGCTGCGTTTCTTCGGCAGCACGCCCGCGGACCACCCCCGCGTCATCCAGGTTCTCGTCGTCCTCTTCCTCTTTGGCTTTGCCCGCTATCTTGCCGCACCCGGCGACGACCTCGCCGCCTCCTACATCGGCTGCCGCGTCCTCGCCGCCGGCGACCCCGACGACCTCTACAGCTACGACCCGGAAACCTTTTCCGAAATCGACGCCGACGACACCGCCTGGCACCGGCAGGCCGACGCCTCCGGCTTTATCGGCTACCTCCACCCCTACGTCCAAACCCCGCTCTGGGCCTGGAGTCTTCGCCCCCTCTGCACCACCCTGCGTTTCCCCGCCTTCAACATCCTCTTCGAGGCCCTCTGCCTGCTCAGTTTCGTCGGCATCGCCTATCTCGTCGCCCGCTTCTGGGCTCCCAGCCTGCTCAACCCCATCGCCCTCGCCGTCATCCTCCTCCTCTTCTCCCGCTCCGAGCCCTTCCGCTACGCCATGGTGCTCATGCAGACCCACGTCCTCTATCTCTTCCTCACCGTCGCCAGCCTCCTTCTCGCCGAGCGCCGCCGGCCCCTCGCCGCCGGAGCCCTCCTCGCCCTCGCCGCCGCCGTCAAAATCACTCCCGGCGTCCTCGTCCTCTACTGGCTCCTCACCCGCCGCTACCGCGCCGCCGCCAGCATGGTCGTCTGCTCCGCCGCCCTCCTTCTCGCCGCGGTCCTCATCACCGGCTCCGGCCTCTTCTCTACCTACCTCGCCGATCTCCAACGCATCTCGCACGTCCTTCTCGTCTCCGCCAACAACCAGTCCTTCGCCGCCTGGAGCATGGGCCGCTTCTTCCCACCTGACGAGGTCGACGAACTCGTCAGCCACGTCCTCCCCAACTCCATCCGTCTCGGCGGCAACCTTCTCCTGGTCGCCTCCATCCTCATCGGCGGCCTCATCGACCGCAGCGCCGCAAACGCAAGCTCCGTCGCCCCCCGTTCTTCACGCACTCGCACCCATCCACCTTCGACCGGCGCACCTGGCCACCCGCCCGTCCAGCCCCCACTCGGAGCCATGTTCGCCCTCGTCGGCCTCACCGTCTTCTCGCCGATCGCCTGGACCCACTACTACATCGTGCTGCTTCCTCCCGTCATGCTCCTCCTCCACCAGTTCCACACCCGCTCCCTCCGCACCGGCCGCCGCTCGGAGGTCTGGCTCCTCGTCCTCACCCTAACGGTTTGCCTCTTCAACTTCCGCCCTTTCGCCGGCAACGTCGTCGATGCCGAAACCGGCCTGCTCGGTCTCCTCCGCATCCACTTCTACTCAGGTGTCCTCTGCCTCGTCACCCTTGCTCTCGCCGCGTGGAAAGGTCGCCGCCTGCCGGCCACCCTCACCGCCGCCCCTACTCACCAACACTCCCACCCGGAGGCGGTAACCCAGTCCACCTAACCGCTGACGCGCGTGGTTCTGTCGATCATCATCGGTCGCAGACACACCCAGATACTCCCGTCCGCTCCTCAGACCTCCCTTCATCCCCGCCCTACGTTCTCACTCCCGAACGAAATCTGCTCCTTGTGTCACCCCGGAGGGCGTCTGTGACTCCCGCCTGCACTGTCGTCCCCGAACGGAGTCTACGGAGAAAGCAGTACGGGAAGCCAAACAGCCCCCAGCCGTGGCCCGCAGACGGGAGGCCGCGCTCGACCCCTAAAGAAATGCGACCACAGTGGCACAATCACCCACACCAATCCGCTAAACTGGTACCAACACGCAAAGCCCCAGCCCCCAAAGGCCGGGGCTTTTCCTTTTAAATCAAGTATTTACCCGTAAGTACCTCGGAATGAGCAGTTTGCGCACCGTCTAAATCGCTATCTGTTGTTTCCGGGAGACTTAGCAGGCCCAACCCCCCGGGGGGGTACCCCCCACACAGGAGACACCGTGCCTAACTCCATCTGCCGCCACATTCGCACCAATGGTCTTCAATGCAAGGCGCCCGCCCTCTCCGGCCAGACCTTCTGCTACTTCCACACCCGCCTCTACCAACGCCACCGCCCGTTCCGGCACACCCCCGAAACCGCTGGCTACCTTATGCCGGGCCAGCATATTCAACTCGCTCCGCTCGAAGACCGCGAATCCATCCAGGTCGCCATCTCCCAGGTCATCAACGCTCTTGCCACCGGCCAACTCGAACCGCGCCGCGCCACCGCCCTCCTCTACGGCCTCCAGCTTGCCTCGGCGAACGCCTCCCGTCTTCATCTCATCAGCACAGGTCCTGAAGCCGTTCGTTCCTTCCAAACCACGCCCGACGGCATCGACCTCGCGGGACCGGAACTTGATGCCCCCGAACTCGCGAACCCAACCCTCGATCCGCCAGACCCTTCCACTCTGGAGCTCCACCCTCCAACCCGAGCCGGCCACCCCAATCCCGATGCCGACTTCGCGCTGTAGAATCGCCTCGACAGGATCCAACTCCCACCGTCTTCAGGAGATCCAACCCACCATGACCACGTTGACCCCAGGAAAACTCGCCGGCCTCAAAGCCGTCTCCAACTCACGCGGCGTCATCGCCGCCGCCGCCATGGATCAGCGCGGTTCCCTCCAGAAATCCCTCAGCATGGCCCGCGGCATGTCCTCCGGTCCCAATGACCTCATTGAGTTCAAACTCCTCGTCACCAGCGTCCTCACCCGCTACGCCTCCGCCATCCTGCTCGACCCCGAATACGGCCTCGAAGCCGCCAAGCACCGCAACAACGCCGGCCTCCTTCTCGCCTACGAAAAGACCGGCTACGATGCCACTGCCTCCGGCCGCCTCCCCGACCTCCTCGACCACTGGAGCGTCCGCCGCCTCAAAGAGGCCGGAGCCGACTGCGTCAAGGTCCTCCTCTACTACACCCCCTTCGAGCACAGCGACATCAACGACCAGAAACACGCCTGGATCGAGCGGATCGGCGACGAATGCCGAGCTCACGACATCGCCTTCTTTCTCGAGTTCGTCGGCTACGACGCCGACGGCGGCGACGAGAAATCCCTCAAGTACGCCTGCAAAAAGCCGGACATCGTCTCCGGCTCCATGGCGGAATTCGGCAAGGAAAAGTACGGCGTCGACGTCCTCAAGGTCGAAGTTCCCGTCGAAATGGCCTTCGTCGAGGGCACCAAGGCCTTCAAGGGCGAAAAGGCCTACACCCGCGCCGAAGCCCTCCAGCACTTCCGGAACGCCGAAACCATGACCCACAAGCCGTTCATCTATCTCTCCGCCGGTGTCTCCAACGCCGTCTTTATCGAAACCCTTGGGCTCGCGGCCGAATCCGGCACGAAATTCAACGGCGTTCTCTGCGGCCGGGCCACCTGGAAGGACGGCATCGAAGTCTTCGCTCTAAAGGGCGTCGAACCATTTCGCCAGTGGCTCGAAACCAAGGGCGTCGAAAACATCTCCAACGTCAACAAAGCCGTCGAAGCCGCCAGCCCCTGGTACCTCAAACTTGGGGTCAACAGCATGGAAGAACTTGGCTAGTTCCCTCTAAACCCATTCCCAACGCCGCAGCCCACCCGCTGCGGCGTTGCTCCTTAACCAAACCTCCTCTGATTTCCCTTGCTCCTCCCGCGACCTGCCTCTACCCTGATCCGCATGGTTCCAGCACGTCTGTTCCTCTTGTCTGTCCTCTTCACCGCCACCTCCGCCCTCGCCCAGTACACTGTCGGCAAAATCACCTTCTCCGGCGCTCCACCCGCACAGCAAGCCGCCCTCGAGCAGACCGCCAACCTCCACCCCGGCCAGAACTTCTCCGCCGCCGACCTCCAGGCCGCCGCACAGCGCCTCTCCGACACCGGCGCCTTCGACGACGTCCAGGTCAAGCTCGCAGGCGCCTCCAAATCGATCGCCGTCAACTTCGCTCTGCAACCCGTCCCTCCCTCCTCTCTGCTCGCCGTCAGCTTCAGCAACTTCTTCTGGTTCACCCCGCAGGAACTGCAAACCGGCGGCCAATCCCGCGTCCCCCTCTTCGGCC
>CALMVL010000037.1 GCA_937873265.1 uncultured Granulicella sp. | reverse complement strand
TCCCGCTTCCGCCGCAGTCGGTCATCGCCGGAGCCGGCACGCGCATGACCATCTCCTTCCGCGCCCTTCCGCTCTCCCCCATCCGCATCCCCTGGGACGCCGAAATCACCGAGTTCACCTGGAACGACCATTTCTGCGACACGCAGCATCGCGGCCCGTTCCGCTACTGGCTCCACTGCCACCGCCTCACGCCGGAAACCCGCGGCACACAAACCGGAACGCTCCTCACCGACCACCTCACCTACGAGTTCCCCGGCGGCCCTCTCGGCGACCTCGCCAACACCCTCGGCGGACGTCAGCAGATTGCGTCGATCTTCCGTTACCGCCACCGCATGACCGAGCAGCTTCTGCTCACAGCGAAGGCCGACCTCCAAGATTGAGCCGGCCTACGTTCGCACCAGCCGCTCTTCGCTCAGTCCCACCACAAACGGCCGCACCCGCTCCATCGCCGCCTCCGCCGTCAGCCCGTACTTCGCCCGCAGCGCTTCCACCCTGCCATGCTCGATAAAGGCGTCCGGCCAGCCTACCCGCACCACCGGCACCGGCAGCTCCATCTCACTCACCGCCTCCAGCACCGCGCTCCCGAAGCCCCCTGCCAGAACATGATCCTCGAAGGTGACAAAGAGCTTCACCCGCTGCCCAAACCGCTCCACACACTCCCGGTCGAGCGGCTTCGCAAACCGCGGGTTCACCACGGCCGCTCGCAGTCCCTCGCGTTCCATCATCTCCGCAAGACGCACTGCCTCCGGCAGCATCGCCCCCAGCCCCAGCACGCACACATCGGCATCGTGTTCCGACCCGCGCACCACCAAAGCCCGGCCAATCTCGAGCGCAACCGGTGCTGCCTTCACGGTCACGCCCGGTCCCGTTCCCCGCGGATACCGAATCGCGCTCGGCCCGTCATGCAGCAGCGCCGTGTACATCATGTCCTGCAGCTCATCCTCGTTCGCCGGATCCATATGCACCAGCCCCGGCACATTCCGGAGGTAGGCAATGTCGAACAACCCATGGTGTGTCGGCCCATCGTCCCCACTCAGCCCGCCGCGATCCATGCAAAACACCACCGGCAGCCCCTGCAGCGCCACGTCATGCACAATCTGGTCGTAAGCACGTTGCAGAAAGGTCGAGTAGATCGCGCAAAACGGCCGAAATCCCTTGGTCGCCAGCCCCGCCGCAAAGATCACCGCATGCTCCTCGGCGATACCCACATCGAAGTACCGCGCCGGGTAGTGCGGCCGAAACAGATCCAGCGCCGTTCCGTTCGGCATCGCCGCCGTAATGGCCACCACCCTGTCATTGATCCCGGCCAGCTTCACCAGACTCTCCGCAAAGACCTCGCTGTAGGTCTTCTGGCCGGCCGGCTTCGTTTCGCCGGTCTCCGGATCGTAGGGCCCCAGCCCATGAAACTTCTTCTGCCCCGCCAGGGCTGGCTCAAATCCACGCCCCTTCTGCGTGATGGCATGGAGCACCACAGGCCTGTTCTGCTCCTTCAAGAACCGGAAGGTCTCAATCAGCAGCGGCAGGTTATGCCCATCCACCGGCCCGAAGTAGTTCAGCCCAAACTCCTCGAAAATCATCCCCCGCCCAACGATCCCCTTTGCCGCCTCCTCCGCCTTCTTCGCCACATGCCGAGCCGCCTTGCCCCCGATCATCTCGACCAGGCCCACCGCTTTGTCATGGAGGCTTGTAAACGTCGAATTCATCGCAATCTTGTGGAAGTACTCCGCGATCGCCCCGACGTTCTTATCAATCGACCACTCGTTGTCGTTTAGCACCACAATCAGCCGCTTGGTCTGGGCCGCGATGTTGTTCAACGCCTCAAAGCTGATCCCATTGGTGAACGCCGCATCGCCCGCCAGCGCAACAATATGCTCGCTCCCGCCCGAAAGGTCGCGGGCCACCGCCATCCCCAGCGCCGCGCTCAGCGCCGTCCCGGCATGCCCCGCCCCGTAGCTGTCGTGCTCGCTCTCTGTGCGCAGCATAAACCCGTTCAGCCCGCCCGCCTGCCGAATCGTATGAAACCGGTTCTCCCGCCCCGTCAGCAGCTTGTGCACGTACGCCTGATGGCTCACGTCGAACACAAAGCTGTCCATCGGCGTGTCAAACACATAGTGCATCGCAATCGTCAGCTCGACCACGCCCAGGTTCGGCCCAATGTGCCCGCCCGTCTTGGCCACGCTATTGATCAGACGCTCGCGAATCTCCTCCGCCAGCCGCTCGAGCTCCACCATCCCGAGCCGCTTCACATCCGTCGGAGATTTGATCCTGCCCAAAAACTCGCCCATGCCTCTACCGCTTCCGCTTCCATCGCTCAGAAGCACGTCAGACCGCGCCAGCTCTAGCTCGTAAGTATACCAAGGCTCATGTCGCCCTCGCCGTCGTCAGCCGCGACCCTCGCCCAACACACCGACGCATCCACAATCGACCTGCTTTTGTTCAGAAACACATCGACCTCTTGTGAAAAAACAGTTCTGGCCGCAGAGTTGCGCGACAAAGCCCGCCAATCCGCGTTAGCACGATGAGGTCACTTCTCCATGCGAGCATTCTTTCTTCTCCTCGGCGCCTTTGCCGTCATCCCTGCCACCTTGCTCGCGCAGGGACAGCAACCCCCACAGTGCCCACGCACCTCCTCCCGCATCAACCTGCAGTCCGGAAGCTTCTCCACGCAGCCCGGTGTCACCTTCGACCTGCACCCCTTCGTCGCGCACCTGGTGCCGATGGCCCGCACGGCCCCGGGCTGCTACCAGGCCCTCACCGTCGTGCAGCACGCCCGCATCTTCACCAGCAACGGCAGCCTCACCGCCCTGTTCGCCGCAAAACTCAAGCAATCCGACAGCAAGCTCCACGATCTTAAGATCGTCAACGGGGACGGCGTCGTCAGCCTCTCCGGCACCATGCGCGAGCTCGTCCCCGTCCACTTTCACGTCGAGGGCCCCGTTTCCACCGATGGCACCGCCATCCGCGTCGACGTCACCTCCATCAACGCCGACGGCATCCCCATCAAGCTCGTCCTCGAAACGCTCGGGAAACACCTTAACTCGCTCTTCGGCTCCATCGCCGTCCCCGGCATCGTTATCGAAGGCAACGCCATGCTCTTCCGCCCCGAGTACCTCGCCCACCTCAAAGGCCACATCCTCTCCGCCGTCTCCACGCCCGCCGGCCTCACCCTTACCTACGGCCCAGAGCTTACCGCCGCCGCACCCGCACCCTCACTCCCCAGGCCCTAGTCCTGCTGCTCGCCCGAGCCCTCGCGCTGCCAGGCCACCCCTACGCCTCTGACACCCCCTCCAGCACCACACCATCCACTCCTTCCGTCCCAAACACCCCTTCCCACTTCGCCACCACGGCGCTCGCCAGGCAGTTCCCCACCACATTCACCGTGGTCCGCGCCATATCCATCAGCGCATCGATCCCCAGAATCACAAAGATCGGCTCCACCGGCAGCCGAAATGTCGCCGCGGTCGCCAGCAACACCACCAGCGTCGCCCGCGGAACCCCAGCCACCCCCTTGCTCGTCAGCACCAGCGTTCCCATCATCAGCAGCTGCTGCCCAACGCTCAGGTGAACCCCACCCGCCTGCGCCACAAAGATGCTCGCCACCGCCAGGTAAAGCGTCGATCCATCCAGGTTGAAGGAGTACCCCGCCGGAATCACAAAGCTCACCACCCGCCGCGGAACCCCCAGCGCCTCCATCGCCTCCATCGCCCGCGGCAGCGCCGCCTCGCTCGTCGACGTCGCAAACGCAATCGTCGCCGGC
>CALMVL010000036.1 GCA_937873265.1 uncultured Granulicella sp. | reverse complement strand
TGGTTAGAGCGCCTGCCTTACAAGCAGGATGTCGGGGGTTCGAGTCCCTCACTGCCCACCACCTCAGTTTCAGGCTGTCCCGGAACACCCCAGAATCGACCTCTTCCGCGCCGGGGGGCGGGCGAAAGATCGATGCAGGATGTCTAAGCGGGTTCGAGCCGGCGTTCGCCATGGTAGCGGCATTATGCAAGGTGGGAAGAATGACCCTCGGCAGGTGCCCCGAGGTGTGCTTCGCCGTGCTTGGGGGGACGGTGCGGCTCGGGCAGGACACCGATCGACAGGAGAGTCGATAAAAGCCATGCACAAAGGCGTGAAATCGTTTACTTCTGTTATGAGCGACTGCACCGTCAACCCGGAGCTGTACACCCCATGAGGACCAGAAGGATCGCAAACACTCTTTTCGTTGTCATGCTCCTGTGCGTTCCCGCACTTCCGGCGCAGAGCGTACAAACCAATGGCAAAGGTCCTCTGTCGCGACCTCAGGGTCCGTGTGACATCTATGCAGCTGCCGGGGATCCCTGCGTTGCCGCCCACAGCACAACCAGAGCTCTCTACCGGTCTTACGACGGGCCGCTCTACCAGGTGCTTCGCCAGTCGGACAGCAAGACGCGAGACATCGGAGTGGTGCGGCCTGCCGCATCGCCGACGCAAGATCCCGGTGGATATGCGGACGCGGCAGCACAGGATGCGTTCTGCGCAAACACGTACTGCTTCATCAGCAAAATCTATGACCAGTCTCCGAAGCACAACGACCTCACGCAGGCGCCGCGAGGTGGATTTAGTGGACCGGCGATGGGAGGGTTGAACAATCTGCCGGTTGCCGATATGGCGCCTGTGACGGTGATGGCGCATAAGGTCTACGGGGTTTTTATCGAGCCTGGCATGGGACTTCGCGTTGACGACCCAAGGGGAACGGCTGTCGACGATCAGGCCGAGGGACAGTACTGGGTGATCAACGGGCTTCATTTCAACTCCGGCTGCTGCTTCGATTACGGTAACGCCGAGATCGATAGCCGCGACGATGACAACGGAACGATGGAGACCGCGTACTACGGCGACAACACGGGTTGGATTCACGGCAACCCTCCCGGTCCCTGGATCATGACCGATCAGGAGAACAATCTGGTGGGTTGCGTCAGCACGGCCGGGGCCCAGTTGTGCCCTCATTTGCCGGACATCAAGTGGCGGTTTGTGACGGCGATGGCCAAAGGGGAACCGCACCACTGGACTTCGCTGGGCGGCGACGCGCAGCGAGGCGCGCTTTCGGTGATGTTCGATGGACAGCGCGTGAACTCCAGCTACGACCCGATGCGCAAGCAGGGAGCGATTCTGCTGGGCAATGGCGGCGACAACAGCAATGGATCGCAGGGCACCTTCTATGAAGGCGCCGTGACCTCCGCGGGAACCTTCCCCAGCGACGCCACCGATCAGCTGATCCAGGCGAATGTTGTGGCGGCCGGCTACGGGGTGCAGCGACTGAGTCTGGCGCCAGCCTCCGCCAAACACTCTCCGGGACTTCAGACGTTCACGCCCGGTTCCGCCGGGGACACCACGGTGACGTTCACGAACACCACCGGATCTTCCGCAAAGTCTCTGGTGCTGAGCCTTTCCATGCCCGACCCGCAATGGGCCGCTGTGGTCCAGGGGACCGCCGAAACGTCGAAGACGTTTCCCGGTGCGATCGAGCCAGGGGCCACGGTGAGTGCAACCTTTACCGTGACCCCGGGCGCACATTCGCTCAACGGCGATCTGGTCGCCCATGCCTCATGGACCGACGCGAGGAGCGGCGCAGCGCAGACCGAAACGATGGCGGAGAAGGTGCGGAGTACTGCGTCGATCAAGATCAATGAGTTTCGTCTTGGTTCCGGCTCGTCCGGCAACGCGACGGATTCCTTTGTCGAGCTCTACAACGCGGGCGCCAGCGAGGTGGACCTGTCGGACTGGACTCTGACGGAGCGCCCGGCGCAGCAAACTATCTTCTCGGCGATCCGGATTCCGGCCGGAACAAAGATCCGGTCGAAGGGCTTTTATCTGCTCGGCCTGTCGAACTCCGGGCTGGTCGTCCCGGCGCAGGCTGGAGACACCAGGGTCAGCGTCAGGAATACGACGGGTATGTCGGTCGGGGACGTCCTGCGTATCGGGAACGGCAACGACGCAGAAACCCGCAAAGTGGCTGCTGTCGGCACCGCGGCCAGCGATCCTACGACGCTGTGGCAGCCGCTGCCCGACGGCCCCATCACACTTGCTCCGGGCTCCACCAACGTTCCGGTTCAGAGCGTGTCCGGCTTCAGGGTCGGCGAACAGATCGCCTTAGGCTACGGCGCTGCGATCCCCTTTGTTGGCAACGGCATGGAACAGTATGAGACAGCGACTGTCACCGCGGTAGGGACACCGGGAACGCAGGCATACCTGGCGGCCGACGCGGCCATCGGAGCCACTAACCTCAAAGTGACATCCGTGGCCGATATCTCTGCCGAGGACAAGATCAGGTTGGACATCGACAGCCTTCAACATGGGATTGAGACCGTCACCGTCGTGCATGTCGGCACCAAGGCGAGCCAAACCAATCTCACCACCGACGTGAGTGCGGGCGCGACGCAGATCAGGGTGCACCGGTCAGAAGGCTTTGTCGCCGGGGACAGGATCACGATCGGCACACCCGCCTCGAAAGAGGTGGTCACGGTGACTTCGGTTGGGAGTGGAGACCGCAATGCAGCGACGATCACGTTTGCGCCAGCCCTTTCGAGCAAACACGGTCGAGACGAGTGGGTCGTCTCTCCCGGCTCGGGCATCGATTTGGCAGCGCCGCTCCGCTTCGCCCATGCGGCCAACCTGCCTTTCAGCGATCGAGGAACGGGCATTACCTTCCAACCCGCAACTAAGTACGTTCACACGAGCGATGAACCCATCCAGGCGCTCGGCTCCGGCATGACCCTCGATGGTCCTCTGGTCAAGAGCCACCTCATCCACACGGCGGTGCGTGATGAAAAGGTGACGAACGCGGGCTACCAGGGAACGCCAAGGCCGGACCAGTGGTTCGGAGGGCCCGAGCTTGTCACGAGATCGCTCTTGTTCGGCCGCAGCGTTACCGTGCGGGAAGGTGGCATGGTGCTTCGGGACGCTTCCGGCTCAGTCGTCGACAGTCTGAACTATGGGAGCCTGGTCGATCCATGGGCGGCAGAAGGGTATCAGGCTGCGTCAGGACCGCACGATGGGGGCTGCTTCGTTCCTTCGCCGGATGCTGCCTTCGGTTTCGGGCCGGCCGCCTCGACGCCAGCCATCAACCGAAGCGCAGGCCGCTTCCCGGACGGTGCGGATACCGACAGCAACTGCACTGATTTCCTCGTGCAACCAGCGACCGCTCTGCCGACGGGATCCGTTGCCGGGAGCGCCACGATCAAGGTCGCCAGCGTAGCCGGCTTCCACTCCGGCGAGAGCATTCTGGTAGATACGGGCGCAAACCTGGAGATCGCCCGGATCACTCAGGTGGGAACGGCGGGCGCCACCACGGTGAGCCAGGACATCGCCGCCGGAGCGACGTCGCTCCCCGTGGCGAACGCCTTCGGCTTCGAGCCTGGCAACACTGTCACTGTCGGGAGCGGTGCGGACGCCGAGACTGTGACTGTGGCCTCCGTCCGCAGGTTCAACGGCTCTGCGATCACCACCACCGCGCCACTCAAGCGTGCGCATGCGGCGGGCAGCGACGTCTCCGGCACAGGCCTTACGCTTGCCTCTGCGTTGACCCGGGCACACGCTTCCGGCGCACCGGTTGCCGTGAACTCCCCTACACCGGGTGCGCCGAACCGCTCGGAAGCAGGACCTGCGGAAGGAACAGAACGATGAACAGATTGCCTCGACTGTACCCTCTTCAGCATCACCCTCCACCTGACTACACCTGAACAGGGCGGCACAGGAGCCTGTGCTCAGGCGAGCGGCGCTGACCCAAGCGCTGCCGTTGCAGGCGTGACGGGATTCAGAACCAAAACATGGCAGCGAGCGCTGCAGCGTCGGGATGGAATGCGGCGGCGACACTGGCCCGTTGCGCGAGCGTGCGGCCGTGTGGGATGGGCACGCTGCCCGCTTGGCAGGCACGTGAGTTCAACCTCCCTTTTACCCTGTGAGGAGATGGGCGACCGCTGCGTGTGATTGCCCGAGCCAGAGACTCCAGGCCACTTCACGGATCCTTTCACAGCGGCAAACCTGCCTCGACCGCACTTGATTTGTCACAATGGTGATGGCGCATTGCGCCCCGGAAGGTCACTGTCCCTCACGCCAGCATGCTCATCGATTCGCAC
The DNA here is from genome assembly GCA_937873265.1 of uncultured Granulicella sp. Lineage (GTDB taxonomy): Bacteria > Acidobacteriota > Terriglobia > Terriglobales > Acidobacteriaceae > Edaphobacter. The sequence continues at coordinate 3,057 of CALMVL010000036.1, read as the reverse complement.
TGCCACCTCGACAGCTACCCCGACGATTTGCCGGAGGTTCTGGCGCGGGCCCGCGCCGCCGGCCTGGAAGCACTGCTTGCCATCGGCATAGGCGACGGCCCGGCAACCATGCACCACGCTCTCGAGATTGCCCTTGCCCACACCACTTCCGAGCTGGCCCTGTATGCGTCGGCCGGCATCCATCCCCAGGAAGCGGCCGCCGCTACCCCCGAGGCTTTCGCCCAGCTCCGCATGCTGGCCCGAAACCCACGCCTGCTGGCAATCGGCGAGATAGGACTCGATTACTATCACGTCGCAAACCCCGACCCCGAAACCCAGCAGACTGCCTTTCTCGGCCAGCTTGGCATTGCCGCCGAGGCCGGCAAGCCCATCCTCATCCATCTCCGGACGTCGGAGCTTGCCACCCCCGAAGCAAAGACCCGGTTCGGCCTGGCAGACGCCACCGAAGACCTGTTCCGCCTGATCGAGCAGCACTGGCGTCCAACCGGCCTTCCCGGCGTGATGCACTGCTTTTCCGGCACACCCGCCGATGCTGAACGCGCCCTTGCGCTCGGCTTCTATCTTTCTTTTGCCGGCAATCTCACCTATCCCCGTTTCAGCGCCATTCGCGAGGCTGCGGCGGCAGCTCCCCTCCACCGCATCTTGATCGAGACCGACGCTCCCTTCCTCGCCCCCATCCCGCAGCGAGGCCAGCGCAACGAGCCCGCCCTCATCACGCACACCGCAGCAGTCCTCGCCCAGCTTCGCAGCATCTCACCCGAGGAACTCGCCGCCATCACCACCGCCAACTTTCACGATCTCTTCCCAGCGACCCGCTCGCTGGCATAATGGCATCTGCACCCAGCCCCAAAGGAATCCATCAAATGGCAGCCGATAACAGCTTTGACGTCGTCAGCAAGGTCGACCTGCAAGAGGTCAAGAACGCGGTCGAGCAGGCGACCAAAGAGGTCAATGCCCGCTTTGATCTCAAAAACTCCAAGTCCAAAATCGATATCGAAGGCGCAGACGCGATCCAGCTCGCCTCGCAGGACGAGTACACCCTGAAGGCCGTGATCGAAATTCTCTCGCAAAAGCTCGTCAAGCGCGGCGTCTCGCTCAAGAACCTCGAGTACGAAAAGATCGAGCCTGCCTCGAACTCCTCCGTCCGCCAGAAGATCAAGCTCAAGCAGGGCATCGAGTCCGACTCCGCCAAGAAGATCACCGCGCTCGTCAAGGACTCCAAGCTCAAGGCGCAAGCCTCCATCCAGGGCGACACCGTCCGCATCGTCTCCAAAGACCGCGACATCCTCCAGCAGATTATGGCGAAACTGCGGGCCGGGGACTTCGGCGTCGACCTTCAGTTCACGAATTTCCGCTCCAACTAGATCGCTCATCGGAGGTCTCCGAACCCTTTCAGCACACACGGCAAATCCCCGTCGCGTTTCGACAGGACAACGCGGCCGAAGCTCTTCTCGCTCTCTGCCGTCGCGGCTTCCGCAGCCTGTTAGTCTCAGTTAAGGGTGAGCACACTCTCCATCTCGACCGCGAAGGATGTGTTTGATCTCCTCCGCGATGATCTCGAAGCGGTTGAGCGAGAGTTCCGCTCGCAATCCGCCTCCGAGGTAGACGTCGTCACCGATATCGCGAACTACCTCATCGCCGGCGGCGGCAAGCGCATTCGGCCGATGCTGCTTCTGCTTTCGGCCAAGGCCCTGGGCTCGAAGTCTCCGAGCCGAGTCCGCCTCGGAGCCGTCGTCGAGATGCTTCACACCGCCACGCTCGTCCACGACGACATCATCGACGATGCTGCCATCCGCCGCGGTCGCCCTTCGTCGAACACCACATGGGGCAATGCCAAATGCGTCCTTGCCGGCGATTGGCTCTACATGCAGGCCTTCGCCGCCGCTCTCGAAGAGCGCAATTTCCATGTGCTCGACCTCCTGATCTCGCTCACGCAGCAGATGGTCGAGGGCGAACTGCTGCAGATGCAGAAGCTCGGGCACCTCATCAACGAAGAAGAATACTTCGATCTGATTTACCGCAAAACGGCTTACCTCTTCAAAGTCTCGATGCAGCTTGGCGCGGCCATTACCCCCGCGAATCCGCTGCTGGAAGACCAACTCGGCGAGTACGGCCGCAATCTCGGTCTCGCCTTCCAGATCGTTGACGATGTCCTTGACCTCACCGCCTCCGAGGATGTGCTCGGCAAACCTGTCGCTTCCGACCTTCGCGAGGGGAAAGCAACGCTCGCCGTGATTCACGCGCTCGAGCGCGGCACCGGAGCCGAACGCGAAGCTATCCGCACCGTTCTTTTCGACCGCAGCTTCAGCCGCGTTCCCCATGCTGAGATCCTTGAAATCCTCAGCCGCCACGGCTCGCTCGACTACGCAATGGATACCGCGTGCGCCTACGCCGAGGCTGCCCGCCTCTCCGTCGCCGACCTACCCGAGTCCGCCGCAAAGGCCGCCCTGCTCTGGATGCCCGGCTTTGTTACCAGCCGCGATCGCTAGAGCAGGGGAAAGCGACAGTACGGGTCGCGGCCGTCCCCAGGGCGTAATCCTAGCGAGCGGCCGTCGGCTTCGACCTTTGCTGCATGCCCCGCTCTGCGGTAGCCTTTAACCTGGACGGTAGACGGTCGCCCTCCTGTCTGGAGCTACTTAACTGCATGAGTTTTGGGTTGTTTGCACTTCCGTTCGTTCTTGCTTCCGCGGTGTTGGCTCAATCCGCTTCGCCTCCGGGTTTAACAAGCGTTCCATCGCAGGCTGGCCAGACCGGATCCCAGAGTAGTTCTCCGGCTTTGCCGGACGCGCCTGGAACTCCCGCCCAGGCAGTGGTGCCGACCGGGCCGACGGCGGTGATCGATACGACGATGGGGCGTATGACGTGCAAGCTGTTCCAGCAGCAGGCGCCGTTGGCGGTGGCGAACTTCGTCGGGTTGGCTGAGGGGACGAAAGACTGGACAGATCCGGTTACGCTCAAGAAGGTGCATGGAAAGCCGTTCTACAACGGCACGACCTTTCATCGGGTGATTCCAGATTTTATGATCCAGGGTGGGGATCCGCGAGGGGATGGCACGGG
>CALMVL010000035.1 GCA_937873265.1 uncultured Granulicella sp. | reverse complement strand
AAGTGATGCGGCCCGAGCCGGTCACTAAGGCGTTCGACCCGGCCAACCTTTCCTTCTTCGTAGACCATTGATCCTCCTGAGAAAGCCCGGCACGCCGCCGGGCTCCTCGGTTCTGCTGCTTGTGTCAGTGGGTGGAGCGTAATCGGTGTTTCCCAAACCGATGTCCAAAGTTCATCAGGAAGCGTCGGATGTCAGGCGAACCGAAGATCTCTGGCCAGCCGAAGATCGCAACTGTTCCTGACAGGAACAGACCAAGTTCCCACAGGAAAGGGTGGGGGAGTCCAACCGCAAGGGCTATGGAGCTCCCGGACGACATAACCACACCAAAGAGTAGGCGGCAGGCAAGGGGCAGCCGTTGGCCGTTTTGTCGTGTAAGCATTCCTTCCTCCATCATTCTGAGCGTGCACGCCGTAGTGACACGTGCTTTGTTGAACAACCGCTTCCCTCTACATTCACTTTAGAGAGCGCTTTCTTGCCGGTCAAAAGTTACTCAGTCGAGAAGAGAAACGTCTGCCTTGCTTCCCATTGCTCCTCAAACCACTCCATGCCGTAGCGAGCCTTCTCCCCCACGACGGCGGGACCGGCTACGAAGTACTCTTCGCGGGTCGGGTACGTTGCAGCCGCCCGCCGCTGATAGAGGTATCCAATACCACGCTTGAACTCCACATGTGCCCCAAGCTCCTCCGCCTTCGTGCGTAGCACCTCCATCGCTTCTGTTTTGGCAACCTCCCCGGAGATGTGCTCGACAGCGCGCAGGGCTAGACCCTTCCGCTCAGGCACTATCTTCTCGTCACTACTCTTCTTCGCACCGTAGATGCGGCGAACGCGATACACCCTCCACGACTGCCATGAGAGCTTTACCTCGAAGGCAGCAATTGCTTCAGTGTTGCCGCTCTGGTCGGCATACTCGTAAAGAGACTGCTTTTTGTACAGCATCCCTCGCGGGTTCAAAGTCAGGCTGACGAGTTCAAGCTCGAGAGCGTCTGCCACCTGGGCTGCGTGCTGCTTGTGGCGCCGGAGAGCATCCGGTCCAAGCTGGTTGAAAGGGCAGTAGACGCACGCGCTCTTCTCCCACACAACGCCCAGTCGGGAGGAGAGGTAATCGAGACACATCTGGCGGGTCCACCTCCACTCGATGAGGGGGTAGAAACAGTACGGTTGGGCCGATCGTAGCTAGCTGCACGGTCAGCGCGGCGCAGTTCCTCCGTGCTGAATCCGAAGGCGACCCGATTTGCTATCGCTTGCTCGCTCTTGGCGACGCGTTTCGGCTCCTCCAGGCTGTACCCAAAAGCGTGTCGCGCCGGATGCTGAAAGTGCTCGCGCAGCCATGTCTCAATGACGAAAGCTTTGAACTTGAGCGAACACCGATGCTCTCCGCCAAACTGCGGAACGGTGCCCGCGGCCCGGAGCTCGTCGGAGAGTTTATAGGCGCCATCCATGTGCATGAGGTTCGGAGATCGGCTGTCGGCCAGGACAACGATGCCGTCCTTCTCGAGGTGACCGCGACGGGCTACCTCAACGAAACGGATGCGCTCTCTCCGCAACAGTGGCAAGATGTACCGCTCACAGAGAGAACCGGTATCTGCGTACTCGTCCCCGGTCTGTGCTGTCAGTACCAGCAGTTCATCAAGAGCGCATGGTCGCGTCCCGGGTTCCAAGAGCCACCGTACGAGGATGGCGGTCGATTCGACACCCATTCCCCAAGACAGAATCGTGTGCATATTCGCTCCATAAGGAAGCCCGGCACGCGGCCGGGCTCCTCGGTTATGCAGCGTCACGCTGCGGTTCGGGGTTCGTGGATCTCGAGATCGTGACGGGTAGCTCTACTAGTTCGGCGACCGGACTTGCGTTCGATCTGTGCCTGCAACCAACGGGATAAAGTCCAGCCAATGCTCGATTCGATCTCTATGCCCAACGCA
>CALMVL010000034.1 GCA_937873265.1 uncultured Granulicella sp. | reverse complement strand
TGAGTGTACCGGGACATCCGTTACGTTTTGGACCAGATACGTCCGTTACAGCCCCTTGCGGTTGACGGGCCTTTCTTTGTTGTTGCTTCTCTATACCGAGTCCCGTCGTCGAGATCGTGGGAATGTGGTAATCCCGAAGGGATTTCCAAGGAGTGTGGGAAGGGTGGGAAGCCGGCTTTATGGCTTTCCATGCTTTCCTCACTCCGTCATTCCATGGTCTGCGTTTGCTTGTGGCTCGTTTTGTGGCCGCAAACGCCGTTTCGCGGGATGTACGATGAGTTGAGAGAGGCGCAAGCCTTCCATTAGTGTTGTCGAGCATCGTTCTGCAATGAGGAGCAAACCGATCTGATGGCGAAGCCGACACAACGTCGCTCATGGGGTAAGAACAACGATGTTGCGCTATTACTCTGCGCCGTCGAAGTCGGAGCAGTTGTAGCAGGGGTAATCGCAAGAGCGTTCGTTGGACACGGCAGCCTAGGGGCTCGCCTCAGCGTATGGCTGTGGCTTGCCTGCGGCTTAGGATCTCTTGGCTACGCCATCGCAGGTCTGTTCAAAGTGGCAAACCGCAGGGAATCGGTGTTGACGACTGTCTTCTGTTCAGTTGTTTTTCTTCTTTGCGCCTCTGGATTCGCTGTGGTGTAAGCGAAAGGCGGCAACTCCCGCGAAGTCATGATTACAGGCAAGTTCGGTGAGTCGGGAAGGGTGCTGAGCCTAGCCTGACACCCTCCCCTACAATCGGTCGATTGCACGCTCCTTGCGGTCCTCGACCACGCCTAAGGCAGCGCTCTCACGGGTCTGAACCTCAGCTCCGTCACGTCCAGCTCGCCAAGTTCAATTTCTCGGAATTAGACCCTGAAGATGTCCTCTTCCATCTTCTCGAAGCCGAGATCTTCGAAGGAGAAGACCTGGCTGATGAAGACGCGATCCTTGTGCCAGCTGATGTCCCCGCTCGTGTTGACGCGTCTAGTCTCGAAACCTCTCGGATAGGCAAACGGTGCGAGTGTCCGTGGAAACATCACCGAGCTGCGCTGGTAGAGGCTCGCTGGGGTTTCGTTGTTGAGCCCCTCATGTGGTCGTTCGTGGTTGAAGATCTGGCGGAAGCGATCAAACTTCTTCTGTTGCAGCCTGAGCGTCAACGCCGGCGGCTTCGTCGTATCTTCCTTCAACGTACGATGCATCCGCTCATGGCGACCGTTCTGCTGCGGCTTACCTGGCTGAATCCGTTCGTGCACGATGCCCATCTTCGTCCAGCTCAGAGATAGCTTCGACAGGCCCAGCAGGCCGTTGCCGGCGAACGGCGAGCCGTTGTCCGTGCGGATCCGCGTGGGCATGCCGTACTCGTGCATGGCGGCCTCGCAGACGGCGACAACCTGGCTAAGATCCATCCGCGAGACTGTCTGACAGCGAATGAGGTACCGACTATGTGCGTCGGTAATCGTGAAGGGATCGCACCTAGTGCCATCACCAGTGCTGAAGTAGCCCTTGAAATCCATGCACCAAAGCTGATTCGGAGCGTTGACTTCAGCGAACGGCTCGGAATAAGGAGTCGTCCTACGCTTCTTCTGTTTGGGATTCGTAAGCCCTGCCCGATTGAGAATGTTGCCGAAAGTACTGGCTGCGGGCCAGTTTACACACGGCTGGAGCTTCTCCAAGCGTGCCTTCAGTTTCCGTGCTCCCCAGCTTGGGTGCTTGCTCCGAAGAGCGAGTATCGCGTTCTCTGTGGCCTCTGGGATTGCGTGCGAGCATCCATGCGGCCTACTGCTCAGGTCCAGAAGCCCCTCAGGACCTGCTTCCTTGTAGCGGTTGATCCAACGATAGCCCGTTGGCCGTGACACCCCGAACTCACGGCAAAGGTCCGATAAAGACATCTCCTCCTTCAGGTAACTCGATAGGAACTGCAGGCGCTGATCCACGATCCGACTCTCTTTCCAGGGCATACCGCATCATCGTGCGTCGACCAAAGCCCAGGAACGATGAGGGTTCCCGCTTGCTGTAACGCATGTCTTTGGTCTGTTTTGTAACGCAAGTGCTAAGTACGCTCAGGGTGCGACCCCCGCGCGCGCGCAAGGGGCACCGTTCAGCGCAACCGTCTCCGCGTCATTATAATTCCGGTGCGACCCCCGCGCGCGCGCAAGGGGCACCCTTATCTTCCGCGCTGCGCTTGTGCAGACCGCCTCCGGCGCCCTTCGGGAAGGGAACCCACCCCTTGCACTTGCTACGCCTCGCTGGCGTGGGCCAGGGCCAAGGCGTGTCTCTAACAAGACACAGTCAAACCATTCAAAAGCGGGAGACTGTTCCGGTTCAGTAAACTTTTAGACGTTCTC
>CALMVL010000033.1 GCA_937873265.1 uncultured Granulicella sp. | reverse complement strand
GTGCGGGCTTGACCGCGCGGGTGGGGGTGCGCTGGACGGTAGGCGACGTGTCCTTGCGCGGCTGGGAAGCGCTGCGGCTCTCCGCTTGGTGTGCCTGGCAGCTGTTTGGTCCGGATGCTGGCTACGTGATCTGCGTAAACTCGGTGCCGCTGGCCGAGGCGCAGGAGCGGACGGGGAAGCTGCCTGCGGCTCTCACGTGGCGGTCGGTCCAGCGGTCGGAGGTGCCGGAGTGGCTCGAATCTCGGCTGGACAGTCACATGGCGGAGGGCGTCGGGTGGAAGCTGGTGCCCGCGCAGGTCTTTCCAGGCCGTTGGGAGCTTGCCCTCGACAACGACTGCCTCGTCTGGGCGATGCCGGACGGAATGCGCGAGTTTCTGGACCGGACCGACGCAACACTCATGGCGGAAGATGTGGACCGGTGTCTGGGGCAGTTTGACGCAGTAGCCCCGGCGGGACGGATCAACTCGGGAATCCGGGGACTGCCGCCGGGATTTCCGTTAGGAACCGAACTCCAGGCGGTGCTGCACGGAATGGGAGACAAGGCTGTTTTGCGGTCGGAGCTGGACGAGCAGGGCTTGCAGGCGGCAGCGCTCGGTCACGGTGGGCCGATGCTTCGGGTGCGCACCGACGAGGTGAGCATCTGCTCACCCTTCTGGCCGCGGCAACCGGAGCTCGGAACCTGCGGCGCGCACTTCGTGGGGCTGAACTCAAAGTCCATTCCGTGGAACTACTATGACCGCCCTGGCGTGGAGGTACGGCGGGAGCACTGGGATCGGCATCGGGCGGAGCTCTACCGGCGCGCTGGATTGGAAATGGGTCCGGGACTGCCCGCGAGCGTCGGTTAGCCGGAACGGGAAATCGTGAGCTGGCCAGCAATCCATGGCACGGGCCGAACATCCTATCGGAGGCCGGTCAGTTCGCGGGCGGCGCCGTAACGGAGTGTGATGACGACGTTTGCGCTGTTGAGTGTGATTGTTTCGCTGGCCGCGCTGTTTGGGTTTGTCAGTTATCGCCTGCTCCGGCTGCCGACGTCGATTGGGACAACCGTGCTGTCGCTGGCGGGAGCGGGAGCGATCCTGCTGGTCGGCCGGACCCTACCGGGGCTCCACGCCATCGCCGGGCAGACGGTGGGCGGCATCGACTTCAACGCCGTGGTGCTGCACGGAATGCTCGCGTTTCTGCTGTTTGCGGGCGCCATGGGACTGGATCTTGAGGAGCTGCGACGGCAAAACGTGGAAGTTCTGGCGTTGTCGTTGGCGGCGACGGCCATCTCCACGGTAACCGTCGGATTTCTGCTGCGGTGGGTGCTCCTCGCGGTGGGCATCAAGCTCAGCCTCATGGGGGCGCTGCTGTTCGGCGCCCTGATTTCCCCGACAGACCCGATCGCGGTGCTCGAAATGCTGCGGCGCGTGGGCGCGCCGAAGACGCTCGAAGCACAGCTGGCAGGGGAGTCGCTGTTCAACGACGGGGTGGGAGCCGTCATCTTTTTCGCGCTGGTCGAGGCGTCGACGACCGGGGCACTGCCGACGCCGGGGCGGTTTGTAGGTCTGCTCCTGCTGAAGTCGGTGGGGGCGATCTGTCTCGGCGCCGGGCTCGGCTGGGTGACGCACCGGCTGCTCATGGAGGTGAACGACTACAAAGTGGAGGTGCTGCTCACCCTGGCGGTAGCGATGGGTGGGTACGCGCTGGCCGACACGCTGCGGCTTTCGGCGCCGATCGAGGCGGTGGTGGCCGGACTCCTCATGGGCGGCCCCATCCGGGAGCTCGCAATGTCGACGAGGACGCAGGAGCATGTCGACACCTTCTGGGAGTTGCTCGACGACATCCTGAACGTGGTCTTGTTTTTGCTGCTGGGGCTGGAGCTTCTGGTGCTGCCGATCGCGCCGCGGTACCTGGTGGCAGGTCTGCTCGCTGTGCCGGTGGTGCTGGCGGCTCGGCTGGTCAGCGTGTGGGGGACGGTGCGCGGCATCTCGCTGGTGCGGCACGTGGCGCCGAGCACGGTGGCGGTCCTGACCTGGGGCGGCCTGCGCGGCGGGCTGGCCGTGGCCCTGGCGCTCTCACTTCCCCGGACCATGGGGCCGGAGCGCAATCTGCTGCTGGTCGCGACGTACGTGGTGGTGGTGTTTTCGATTCTTGTCCAGGGACTGACCATCGAGCGGCTGCTGGGCCGGTTGGGCCTGCGGTCCGCGCGGGAGGTGGCATGATACGGTTACCGTGAACCATCGGCTCGCCTGCTCGCGGACGCAGGGCGGCTGGTCGCGTGAGCCTTGCACGGCGTGCGTGCACACAAGCTACGGGAGAGAGGTACGATGTCGAGTCGCGTTCTGGCAACAGCATCGGTTGGATTGCTTTTGGTGAGTGGGCTGCAGGCGCAGACCGCGACCGGAGGTGCGGCCATCCCCGGCAAGCAGGTTGCTCCCGCGAAATCGGTCGAAGATCTGGTGGATGTCTTCGAGGGCGAGATGATGCGCGCCGCCAGGGCCATGCCCGCGGACCGGTATGGATTTACGCCGGCATCCCTCCACATCGCCGGCGCGACCTTCGACGGCGTGCGGACGTTCGCGGAGGAAGTGAAGCACGTGACGCAGTCAAATTACATCAATGCGGCCACGGTCTCCGGAACCGAGCCGACCGTGGACCTGAAGGCCCTCGACCGCCTCAAGACCAAGGACGAGATCGTGGCGGCGCTGGCCGACTCCTTCGCCGCCGTGCACAGGGCCATTGCCACCATTACCCCCGCAAACGGTCGCCAGGCGGTGGACGATGCTGGGGTGGGTCCCAATGCCACGCGAGAGAGCGAGGCCGCGTGGGTGGCGGTCCATGGCTCTGACCACTACGGCCAGATGGTGGAATACCTGCGAATGAACGGAATTGTGCTTTCGGCGAAGTAGCTACTCGGCCGGAGCATCGTGGATCGTCGTAAGTTTCAGAACCTCGAGCTCGCGTTTGCCGTTGGGCGTGGTCACAACGGCGATGTCGCCGAGCTCTTTGCCGATCAGCGACCGGCCGATCGGCGAAGTGGTCGAGATCAGCCCTTTGGCCACATCGGACTCTTCCGAGGTGACGAGCTTGTAGGTGAGCTCCTCGTTCTTGGTGGAATCGTAAACAACAATGGTCGAGCCGAAGCCGACCTTGTCGCGGGGAATGTTGTCGAGGTTCACCATCGCGAGCTCGCCCATGCGCCGCTTCAGCTGTCCCAGGCGCGCGTTCACGAACTCCTGGCGCTGCTTTGCGGAGTGGTACTCCGCGTTTTCAGACAGGTCGCCGAGCGCGACAGCCTTTTTGATCTCGGCGGGGAGCTCGGTGGTGAGCTCATACTCCAACTGCTTGATCTGCTCTTCGAGCTGCTTCTTGACGTGTTCGGGCATGGTTCCTTCTGAGGTGCTTGGGCGCGCAGTGGGCTCGGCAAAGTAGGCGCGAAATCGAAAGAATCATTATACGGGGCTGAGCTCGGTAGCCGTCGCGGGATGCCGGTTTGCGCGGTTCCCGCGACGTGCGCATCGCATCGCCACGAAGAACCGATCACCCGCCGGAACGGGGGCGCTACACGTCCGGCGGAGACGGCAGAAGCACCGGCGATCGCAGGCTCAGAAACGCTTCAAGCAACAGCACAGCCGCGATCTGATCGATATGCCGCTCGCGGTCGAGACGGTCCGCCTTCGAGCGGACGCGCTTGCCCGTGAGATCGAGCAGCGTGTGGGCTTCGGCCGTCGTCAGGCGCTCGTCAAGCCGGTGCACGCGGATCCCCGGGTTTCGCTGCTGGAGCTGTTCGGCCAGTTCGCGGGTCTTGCGAGCCTGCGCGCTGAGTTCGCCCGAAAGATGGACCGGGTCTCCCACGACCAGATCCGTCGCCGCGTACCGCCGAACGAGGCGAGCGATGGATTTCAGATCGGCATGGAGCGTCTTCCGGACCAGGGTAAAAAGCGGTTGGGCGAGGATGTTGAGCGGGTCGGAGATCGCAACCCCGATGCGCCGGTTGCCGACGTCCAGGGCAAGGATGCGCCCGCGGGCAGGGGCGGCGCTTGCGTCTTCCAGGGGGTCGAAGCTGCCGGAGATTGGCTCGGTCACGGCTTCAGTTTAGTTGGCGGCGAAACCGGGGGCAAAGCAAGCGGTGGCAGTTGCCCGCCCGGTAAAATGAGGGGCACGGAGGGTACGGTTGAGGGCTCTGGGATGGTTGCTGGCCGTGTGTCTTGTCCTCGCGGCGCTGCTGGGGTACGTCTTGCTCGTGCCGCTCGGACCCGCGGGCGAGCGGTTTGTGGACATCGCCCCCGGAACCTCGACCGAAGCCATCGGCGCGGCGCTCGAACGCGCGGGCGTCATTCGCAGCCGGTATGGGCTGGACCTGCTGCGCGTCGTCAAGGGTGGCCGGCTGAAGGCGGGGGAGTACCGCTTTGACCATCCGGCCTCACTCCCCGAGGTCTATGCGCGGCTGCGGCGCGGCGACGTCTACACCGTCGCGGTGTCGGTGCCCGAAGGCTTCAACCTCTTCGACATCGCAACGGCGGTGCAACTGGCGGGGCTCGCCGACCGGGATGCCTTCTTGACGGCAGCGCGGAAGCACACGGAGCTGTTGAGTGGGATCTTGCCCGCCGGAGCGCCTCTGCCGGCCTCGCTCGAGGGATTTCTCTTTCCCGACACGTACAGGTTTTCCCGGCATGCCACGCCCGAAGCGATGCTGGGGGCAATGGTGCGCCGGTTTCGCGTGGCGGCAGCGGGCATGGGTCTCCGGTCGGCTGAAACCATGCGCGTCGTCACCATGGCCTCGCTGGTCGAAAAAGAGGTGCGGGTGCCGGCGGAAAGGCCCCTCGTCGCGGGTGTCTTTGAAAATCGGCTGCGCCGCGGAATGCCGCTCGAAACCGACCCGACCGTCATCTACGCCGCGCTGCTCGAGGGACGGTACCGGGGCGCGATCTACGGGACGGACCTCCAGTCGCCGTCGCCCTACAACACCTACCGGCATCGAGGTCTGCCGCCCGGCCCCATCTGCAGCCCCGGGTTGGATGCTCTCCGCGCCGCGCTGCACCCGGCCGAGACGAAGTACCTGTATTTCGTTAGCGATGCGGCGGGGCACAGCCGGTTCTCGGAGGATCTGGGAGAGCATGGGCGGCAGGTGCAGGCGTACCGGCAGGCGCAGCAGCCTTGAAGCGGCGCACCGGGGGCCTGCGCGGTTGGACGGTATACTTGAAACTCGTGTTAAGAATCAAGCGACCGTTGCTCGTTGCACTGCTCAGCCTGTGTGGGGCCTTGACCGGGTGTCTGACCCACAAGCATACGGTGGCCCGTACACGAGTGCCCGACGTGGTGTACTCGGCATCGCTCGACCAGCTGATCACTCAGGTCAATGGCCGCTTCGACTCGATCCAAACCATGAACGCAGCAGTGGACATCGCGGCCACCACGGGCGGAGGCCGGACCGGCGAGGTAACCAACTACCCCACCTTCAGCGGCTACATCCTCATGAAGAAGCCCAGAAACCTGCGCGTTCTCCTCCAGGTCCCCATCGTCGGCTCCCGGGCGCTCGACATGGTCAGCGATGGCGACCAGTTCAAGCTCTACATCCCGCAGCGAAACCGGGCCATCGAGGGCAACGAGACCGTGACAAGTCCGTCGAAAAATGGACTTGAAAACCTCAGGCCCGCGGTGTTCTTCGATTCCCTCCTCATCCAGGGCCTCAGGCCGGGGCAGATCATCTCGGAAACCTCGGATACCCGCCTGGTCCGGCCTGCAGACCCGCAAAAAGAGATGCTGGAGGAGCCGGACTACGAACTGGCGGTCCTCGCCGAGCCGGAAAAGCAGGTGGCAAGAACAATCCGCGTCATCCGTATCGGACGAATCGATCTCCTGCCCTTTGCCCAGGACATCTACGATGCGGCAGGACATGTCATCACCAAAGCAACCTACTCGGGCTACCAGACCTTTGACGGCATTCAGTTTCCGACAAAAATCGTAATCAACCGGCCGGTGGATGAGTACACGCTGACGCTCACCATGAAGCACATCACGTTCAATGGAAAGCTGGAGCCGGACACCTTTGAGCTGAAAATCCCGGAGACGGTGCCGGTGGAGCGGATGAAATAAGGGAATAGCTGCGCTGCTCCGACCTGCACGCGCCCTCTTCGCCGCCAAGCCCCGAAATCTGTCGACATCCCCACGAAGCCTGCTCCTTGCCTGGCATCCGCGGCCGCCGCTACCCTCGGAAACTGAAGAACTCGGCATTGCGTCTCTCCGATTCGCCCCAATGTTCCGTCTCACGACCTCCATCACGCGCCCCACTGCCCTGGCCGCCATCCTTCTCGTCTCCACCGTCGCCGCGTTCGCCCAGACGTCCGCGCCTGCCCCACTCACCCAGCAGCTTCAAACGCTTCTCGCCACCCAGCAGTCCGCCCTCGCCACCAACGACCCCGCCCAGATCCTCGCCACCTCCAAACCCGCAGCCGCCCTCGCCCTTCGCCTCGCCGCAACCCTCGAT
>CALMVL010000032.1 GCA_937873265.1 uncultured Granulicella sp. | reverse complement strand
ACCAGGCTCGTCGGTTCCGGAGTCGGTGCCGTTGGCGTAAACTCCGTTACCACGAGACTCGCACCCACATCCGCCCCACCTTGCCCGCCAAACAACCGCCGACCGCTCTCACTCGCGTAGTCGCCTACGCCATGCCAGTCTGAAAGGTCCATCTGCAGGCCGGTCACCCCCGAGTTTTGTGCGCCGCCAATCCAGAGAAACTCCTCATCACTCGCCGAGGACCCACTCTGGCCCATCCCCAGATCCGGCCCCATCCACCCGTTGAGGCTTCCGCTGTTATACGTCAGGCTACCGGAACCCACGGTGCCTGTGAACGCGATATCCCCCGCGGCGTACGTCACACCCTGGTACGTCTCCTGGTCCAGATGAAACTCGTAAAGGTATTGGTCTGCACGCGCCGGAATGGCGCAAACTCCCAGAACTGTGAGCACAATGATGAAGGCAGAAAGTCGCATAACAGGTCTCCCGGTAAGTTGGTGCGCTAAGCCAATCTCGCACGCACCTTCCGTCCCATAAATCGATTCCAGTGCAATTCGGTATCAATTCCGCATCTCTCTGCCGCCGCCCCATCGCCTCCAACTCGAGACGCACGTCAGGCCAACACGGACCCGTCCGCGCCCGCCCTTGCCAGATCTCCGCCGACCACACCTTCTTCTCCGGCGACCGCCGGCTTCCGTCCTGAGCGAGAAAGCCGCCCGGGCCGGCCGCCGCACGGCTGCGGTTCCCACCGCCAAACATCCGGGCAAGACCAGCTGCCCGGCGGCAGACTGCGCCGCAGGTTGTTGACTCCACATACTTTGTTCCGAAGTTACCTGGGATCCACCGCAAACAGCGAGGCCGCAGCAAGCGCCGCGGCCTCTGCTCCTGCAACGCCGAACTACTTCTTGGCGCTTTCCTTCGACTTCGAGTGCGCCTCGGTCGACTTCGCGTGTGCGCCAGTCGAGTGCGTGTGCGCCTCTTCCGATGCCTTGTGAGCGGTCTCGTGATCGCCCTTGCCGTGCTTGTCTGCCGCTTCGGTGTGCTTCTTCGCTGCTTCCGTGTGGTGCTTCGCTGCTTCCTCGTGCGCTTGCTTTGCCATGTTCTTGTGTTCCTTTTCTGGAGATCAACTCCATCCAACTCTGATTCCGCCCACGCCGGTCGCGCCGCCCAACCCCCCATGACATTTGCGTAACCTTCATCACCGCAAACCGTGTTACCATAAAGATCCGGCGGAACAATACCGCCTCGAAAGTAGGATCAGCACAGTGGCAAACGGAACAGTGAAATGGTTTAACGACGCAAAAGGCTTTGGCTTCATCACCCCCGAGGACGGCAGCGAGGATCTCTTCGCGCATTACTCCGCAATCAACTCCAGCGGGTTCAAGTCCCTTCAGGAAGGCCAGCGCGTCTCCTTCGATGTAACCAAGGGTCCCAAAGGCAAGCAGGCTGCCAACATTCAGCCCGCTTAAGTCGATACCCGAGACTTCAGCGGTACACAAGCCCCAGCGCAAACGCTGGGGCTTCTTTCTGCCTAGCCATGCATGTCTCGGGCCGCCTGTCGGCGACGTCCACCAACCCCGCCACACGCCTTGGCATCCCTCCACCTGACACCGCGTGCAGACGCGCCCAAAAGGAGCTTCAACATGCCCAACGACTACTCCACGCCTGCGCCCGACCAAATGGATGCTCGCCTTGCGCCCGTCGCGAACATCGCCTCCCCACCGATCGTCCAGACTACCTCGCCCTCCACGGCCGTCGTTGACCCGGAGCCCGCGCCCACGACTTCCATCAACATCCTCCGCAAACTCCACGGTCCGCGCTTCGCTCCCGGCTTCGACGACAACGATAAGCTGGTTGACTTACTCACGAAGTCCGGCGCCTCCACGCTGGCCGAGTACCTCCAGAAGAACCCACAGAAGTAGATCCACGCAGCCAACATCATCGCCCAAGGGAGCAGGCACACATGGCAGACGAGCAGACCACCACCGAAACCAACGCCGACTTCGTCAAGCGCACATCCATCACAGTCGGCGAACTGCGGCAGCAGTACGGTAAGGGCTTCGCTGAAGGGTACGGCGACCAGGACAAGATCGGCGAGGTCCTCGGCCGTGCCGGCGTCAACACGCTCGAGGAGTACCTCGCCCAGCACAAGGCAGGGAAGTAGTTGCCACCGCTTTCCGCCGAAGATCGCGCCCGGCGCATCAAGGTCCTCGTCTTTGACGTGGACGGCGTTCTGACCGACGGTCAGATCATCGTCGTCCCCGAGCCCTCCACGCGAACTGCCGCCGATCCGATCGGCTCCGGCGTCGAGGTGAAGGGTTTCTCGGCGCACGATGGCCTCGGCATCTCACTGGCTCGCCTTGGTGGCCTGCGTGTTGGCATTATCACCAAGCGC
The DNA here is from genome assembly GCA_937873265.1 of uncultured Granulicella sp. Taxonomy (GTDB): domain Bacteria; phylum Acidobacteriota; class Terriglobia; order Terriglobales; family Acidobacteriaceae; genus Edaphobacter. The sequence continues at coordinate 10,836 of CALMVL010000032.1, read as the reverse complement.
CAGTCACAAACTGTCGCCCTTCGCGCCCGCGATCTCAAAATCGAGTTTCTGTATCAGGGACAGGCCCACAAGCGGCACGCCGCCGAGGAGATCGCCGCCAAAGCAGGCATCACGCTCGATGAGATGGCCTATGTCGGCGACGACATCGTAGATCTTCCCGTCATGCGCCTCTGCGGTCTCGCCGTCGCCTCAGCCAACGCCCGGCCGCAATGCAAGGCCGAAGCTCACTACATCACGCCCAACCCCGGAGGTCACGGGGCGGGCCGCGACGCCATCGATTTCATCCTCGCCGCTCAAGGATCGCTCGACCGCTGCATTGAGCAGTATCTCGATGCTGACAATCCGGCGGCCGCCAGCGCCGACGTAGGCTCCGGCAACATGTAGTCGCACACGCTGTAGGCGAACGTCAGGCGAAGAGCCGCGCTACAATCGGGCATGCTCGCAGACGCAACTCCGGACGTGATTCCCAAGACGCTGGCCTGGGCGCATCCCGTCGTCGCCGAGTGGTTCGTTGGGCGGTTCGGCACGCCAACGGAACCGCAGATCGCAGGCTGGCCCGAGATCCTCGCCGGTCGCAGCACACTCATTTCCGCTCCAACTGGTTCGGGCAAAACGCTCGCCGCGTTCCTGGTCGCCATTGACCAGCTTCTGCGACAGGCAATTGAAGGCCGTCTTGCGCCGGGAACACAGGTCATCTACATTTCGCCCCTCAAGGCGCTGTCGAATGACGTGCAGAAAAACCTTGAAGCTCCGCTGCGTGAGATCCAGCAACTGGCCCTTGATCGAGGCTATCTCTCGAGCGGAATCTGCACCGGAGTTCGCACCGGAGACACGCTCGCCAAGGACCGCGCCGCGATGCTCCGGCATCCACCGCACATCCTTGTCACCACGCCCGAGTCGCTCTATCTGCTGCTCACCTCGGCCAAGCCACGCGAGAATCTTCGCCGCGTTCGCACCGTAATCGTCGATGAGATTCACGCGGTCGCCGGCAACAAACGCGGATCGCACCTCAGCCTCACACTCGAGCGTCTGGAAGCTCTCGTCTGCGGAGAAAACCGGCTCTCGCCCGGAGCCTTCGTCGCGGGGATCGGCGCACCACCGCAGCGCATTGGCTTGTCGGCTACCCAGAACCCGATCGAGCTCGTTGCTCAGTTCCTCACTGGAGCGCACCCATCGCGTCCGCCGGCGCGCATCGTCCAGGTCGGTCAACGCCGCGAACTCGACCTCGCCATCGAGGTTCCATCGGACGAGCTGGGTTCGATCACCTCCACCGCAATGTGGACAGAGATCTTCGACAAACTAGCCAGCCATGCGCTCGCCCACCGTTCGACGCTCGTCTTCGTGAACACGCGCCGCCTGGTTGAGAAGATCTCCTTTGAGCTCGCCGAGCGCATCGGTCCGGAACATGTGGCCGCGCACCACGGTTCGCTTTCGCGCACGCTGCGCCTCGACGCCGAGCAGCGGCTCAAGAACGGCGAGATCCGGATCCTCATCGCAACCGCCTCGCTCGAGCTCGGCATCGATATCGGCAATGTCGACCTGGTCTGCCAGATCGCGACCACGCGCAACATCGGCGTTGCCATGCAACGCATCGGACGCGCCGGTCACTGGCGCGGCGGAACGCCAAAGGCTCGACTCTTCGCGACCACGCGCGACGATCTGCTGGAACAGGCAGCGCTCCTCCGCAAGCTGCGCTCGGGCGAACTCGACCGCCTTGAGATTCCGCCGGCGCCGATCGACATCCTCATGCAACAGATTGTCGCCAGCTGCGCGGCCGAGCCTTGGGAGGAAGGTAGCCTCTTCGATGTACTCCGCCGCGCGCATCCGTACGCGGAGATCACCGCCGAGCACTTCGACGAGTTGCTGACGCTGTTGCACGAGGGAATCGAGTCGAGCCGCGGACGTTACGGCGCGTATCTGCTTCGCGACGGCGTGCAGCATCAGATCCATCCGCGGCGCGCAGCGCGCATGATCGCGATTGCGAATGGCGGAGCGATCCCTGACACTTCGCTCTACGCCGTGATCCTGCAGCCGGAAGGAACGCAGATCGCCACGCTCGATGAGCACTTTGCCGTCGACTCCTCGCCCGGCGATGTGGTTCTGCTCGGCAATACAAGCTGGCGCATCCAGCGCATCGAGGCGAGCGGAAAGGTCTTCGTCGAGGACGCGCAAGGAGCTCCGCCGAGCATTCCGTTCTGGGAAGGTGAAGCGCCGCAGCGCACGTCGGTGCTGTGCGACGGAGTCGGCGAGTTGCGCGAGCGCCTCTCCGCGATGACGCCGACGCTGACGCCCGCGACGATGCACGCTGCGCATCCGGAGGTCGTCGTCGCCATGCGCTGGCTGACGGACGAGTGCTGTGTCTGCCCGTCGGCTGCGCGCCAGCTTGTCTGCTACATCGTCGCTGGACGCGCGGTGCTCGGTGCGGTTCCGTCGAAGACAACCATCATCGCCGAACGGTTCTTCGACGAAGGCGGTGGAATGCAGCTCATTCTGCATGCGCCATTCGGCGGACGCGTGAACAAAGCCTGGGGTTTGGCGTTGCGCAAGCGCTTCTGCCGCGGCTTCAACTTCGAGCTGCAGGCTGCGGCGACCGACAACGGCATCAACATCTCGCTTGCGGAGCAGCACAGCTTTCCGCTCTCGGATGTGTTTCAGTTCCTCACCGAGCAGACCGCGGGTGAACTGTTGGAGCAGGCCTGCCTGACCTCGCCCATCTTCAAGAATCGCTGGCGATGGGCGGCTGGTCGAGCGCTGCAGCTGCTGCGGATGCAGAAAGGGAAGCGCGTGGCACCGCAGGTGCAGCGCACGCGGTCGGAAGATCTGCTTGCCAGCGTCTTCCCGCAAGCGGCGGCGTGCTTTGAGAACATTGAAGGGGATGTGGTGATTCCGGAGCATCCGCTCGTCCGCGAGGTGATGAAGGACGTGCTTGGCGAGGCGATGGATCTCGCTGGCCTCAACGAGGTGTTGCGCGGCATCAAGGATGGAACAATCCGCTGCCTCGCTGTGGATACGCCTGTTCCCTCGCAGTTTGCGCACGAGCTGGTGAATGCGATGCCGTACGCGTTTCTGGATGAGGCGGGCAACGAGGAGCGCCGCGCTCGTGCCGTGAATCTGCGACGCGCTGTGCCCGAGGGTGCTGACGGAGCTGCGCGGCTGGACACGGCGGCGATCGACGCCGTGCGTCGTCAGTGCTGGCCGGATGTTCGCGACGAACATGAACTGCATGAACTTCTGCACGCGCTTTACGTCGTTCCCCTGCACTTCACCGATCGGCTGGAGGCGAGACACTGGCACGCGTTCTATGAGCGTCTTCTGCGCGTCGGCAGGGCAAAGACGCTGGAGGTGAGCTCGACTCCGTGCTGGATTGCGACCGAACGTCTCGCCGACGTAAAGCAGATATGGTCCTTGGACGAACATGTGACAGCAACCAGTACAAACCCGGGGACGCTGCAACGGTGTGTTCAGGCATGGTTACAGATTCTCGGCCCGACGACGGCGAACGCACTCGGCGAGCTGCTCGGCCTGCCGGCACACGGGGTGTTCGCGGCGTTGCTGGCAATCGAAATGCAGGGCCTGGCGCTGCGCGGCGTTTTCGAAGGCCCGCCGGCCAGCTCTGACCATGAGATGGAGTGGTGCGATCGAAGGCTGCTGCAGCGGATCCATCGCCTGACGCTGGGTACGCTGCGCAAGCAGGTCGAGCCAGTCGCGCCTGCGGTGTTCCTGCGATGGCTCCTTGGATGGCAACATCTTGCGCCGCAGACACAGCTTGCCGGGGAAGAGGGCGTACTGGAGGCTCTTTCTCAGATGGAGGGATTTGAGGCTCCGGCGGTTGAGTGGGAGCGTACACTGCTGCCGGCGCGCGTGGCGGACTACTCGCCCGCAGCGCTCGACAACCTGTGTCTTTCAGGGGCGGTTGGGTGGGGACGCGTGTCGCCGCATCCTGCCTGGGCCGCTGCCGATGGCGGCGCTCCGCGTCGCGTGATCCCAACCAACGCTGCGCCGATTACGTTTTTTCTGCGCGAGTCGGCGGACTGGCTGCCGCTTGCCTTGGAGGCGCAGTGCGTAGACGAGCCGAAGCTGCTGAAGGCACTCAGCCCCGAGGCGCTCGCTGTTCGGGCTTACCTGCTGGAGCGCGGAGCGAGCTTTTCGGCAGATCTGCAGCGTGGTCTGGCGTTGACGAAGCAGCAGGTGCAGCATGCGCTCTGGGAGTTGGCGACGGCTGGAGTCGCCTCTGCGGACGGATTCGATCAGCTGCGTTGCTTGATGGATCCTCGACGAAGGTCCGCGGTGGTTGAGCCTGCCGCGGGCCGACGTCGTGGCGTGAGGCGGAGTACGGCCGGGCGATGGTCGCTGCTGTGCGAGCATGCGTTGGAGACGGCTGGGGAAGATGCCATGGCACAGGCGCGCCGGACAGACGCGGCGATCGAGTCAGCGGCTCGCGTGCTGCTGTGCCGCTACGGCGTGGTCTTTCGGGACCTGCTTGCACGTGAATCGACCGCACCGAAGTGGCGCGAGCTGGTGGGCATGCTGCGACGGCTGGAGGCGCGGGGCGAGGTCCGCGGGGGACGATTTGTATCCGGTGTCTCCGGCGAGCAGTTTGCGCTGCCTGAGGCAGCTGAGTCGCTCCGAGCCGCGCGCTCGACCACGGGCGAGAGCGTCGTGACGATCGCGGCGGGTGATCCCATGAATCTGGTCGGCATCTTGATCCCGGGGGAGCGGGTGCCAGCGGTCCCGGGTCGAAGCGTATCGCTGCACAATGGGACCGTGCGGGTGACGCCTGAAGCTTCAGCCGGAGGAGAGCAGGAGAGCGGACGGTCCAGTCTGGAGCCGCACTTGCTGCCTGAGACACGGACATCTGCGGAGCTCTTCCTATGACGGACAAGCCGGACGCCTTTGAGTGCACGGACGAGCAGCCGGGCGAGCTCGCGACGGAGGACTTTTACTACGACGGGCCATACCTGGTTTTTACCGCGCAGTACCACCTGAGGCGCGGATTTTGCTGCAACTCCGGCTGTCGTCACTGCCCTTATAAGTGAGTCAGGGTTTCGGTTGCTCCGGCGGCAGCGCGGGTGCGGTTCCGTTGGCGGCGAGTTCGCGTCTGCGCAGGGTTTGCGCGTTGCGGATCAGGACGAGAACGCGCTCGTCGTTGCGATAGCGCGAAAGGATCGGATCCTCGGCGATGCCGGCCTTGATGTCAAAGCCGGTCTCGCTGGCCTTGGCTAACCAGTAGAGCATCTCCTCTTCGCCGTTTCGGTGCAGCGAAAGTTTGGCCATTTCGAAGCAGAACCGGGCTCGGTCATCGGGCGACAGGATGTGAGCGGTGATGCCGCCGCTGCTTTCGCGCTGGAAGATGCCGGGGTCGAGGCGAAGCGCTTCGTCAAACTGTTTGCGGGCGTCGGAGAAGTCTTTCTGTTCGAAGTACGCGGTTCCGAGGTTGGAGTGGTAGGTGGCAGCTCTCTTATTGAGCTTGACGGCACGGCGGTAATCGGAGATCGCGCCCCGATAATTTCGGCCGAGGTATTCCGTGGCGCCGAGATTATTCCAGGCCTGGGGATCTTTCGGGGTGAGCTGGATGACCCGGCGGAAGTAGACCTGGGCGAGGCCGGGATGATTCATCTCGAGTTCGGTGACGCCCATGCGGAGCAGCAGCTGGGGAGGGTTGCCTCCGCGATCGATAGCGGCTCGGTAGAACTCGAGCGCGTCCTCGGGGAACTTCCGTGCCCGGAGCACATCGCCCTCGGTCGACAGCGTGTCAGGCGAAGCAGTGGCTCGATCAGGGAGGTGCGGCTCAATGAGACGCCACTGGTCGCTTTGGTGCTGAAGCGCGCGGAGCCCAGAGTCGGTCTGCTGAGCGGTGAGGCGGGAGGGCAAGGCGAGAGCGAGCGGGAGGGCGAAGAGGTAAAGACAGCGAAGACGAGGCATGTGGCACCTCACGATGCGTCCCTATCGTCCGCCTCGGAGATACCGCTGTCAAGAGATCTGTTAGAAGCCGCCGGCGTTGGCGGGCGTGGCTTGAGATGCAGGTTGCGGCGCGACGATGCGAAGAGCGAGACGCGGGAAGCTGAAGCTGCCGCCGGCGTCGTCGATGATGTTGATCTGGCAGATGTAGGTTCCCGGCGCGAGAGAGGTCACGGGAACGTCGAACTGGAAGGTGACGGCGTCGCGGTCAGGCGTGTTGATGGCGGTGGCTTCGATCGGCTGGGTCTCGTACACTTTTGCGCCGTTTGAGAGGAACTCAATGCTGGTGAGCAGGTGGATACCGCCTGCGGGACGGCGCACAAGCCCGGGCGCATCCTGGGGGGTGGGTGCGTTCTGGGCTTTTTGCCGCGATGGCTGGTAGACCTCGTAAAGAAAGTAGAGGTGCTGATCCTGGCGAAAGACGTGCGGGACATTCGGGATCCACTCGACGCCGTCGCGCACCAGCGGCGTGGGCGCAGACTTGGGCGGGGCCGCGGCGCGCTGATTGGAGAGCACGATCGAGCTGAGTTTCATGGAGGCTTTGCGCAGATCGGGGACTTGGATGTCGGTTTCAAAGCTGCCCAGGTGTCCCGTTTCGTTCTCGCGCACGACAAATTTCAGGTGGTAGCGGCCAGGCGCGAGCGTGAACGCTGTGCCGTACTGAATGTTCTTGCGACGAACCTGCTGCGCGGCGTTGAGAGCGAGCTTGACGGTGTCACGAATACTGCCGACGTTGATGCCCTGGGCATTTTTGACCTGGCCGATGACGTCGAGGGTCGCCTTGTCATGATCACTGCTGGTTACAAATGGAATCTGCGAACCGGGCACGATAAGTGAGACCGGAACGTAGAAGCGATTGTCCGCCAGGCGGAAGTAGAGCGCCTGGAGATAGATGGAGACATCGGTGGCGGGGAGATCACTGCGCAGCTGGTCGTTGAGGGCTTGCTCGCGATCCTCGGTGCGCTGGTGCTGGAAGTCGGCTGGAGCGTAGTAGCCGGGGCGGTAGTCGAGCTTCACGTCAGTGCGGTTGAGCTTGATGGTGAGGTGGCGGAAGCTGCCGTCCTTTGCCGTGTTGGTGGAGCGGAAGCCGAGGATGTAGTAGGCCTCGGTGTCGTGCTGGATCTGCTGGAATGCGGGTGCGAAGTCGTTGGAGTCAGAGAAGAGTTTGCCGCCGGTGTCGGAGGCGAGTGTGCCGAGAACCTCTTGCGAGTTGAAGTTGGTGTTGAGCTGGGACTGCATGGCTGCGCCGCTGTAGGCGCCGACGCCGCGCAGGCTGCCGGTAGAGGCGTCGCCGAGCGGGGAGAGCGCCTGGAGGCCGCGCGAATCGACGGCGTAGATGCTCATGTTGGCGCGGACCGCTTCGTTGGTGGCGGCGCGCATGCTGGCCTGGTTTTCGATGCCGTTGCGGGTGAGGCCGCCGGAGAAGTAGAGCAGGCTTTTGCGCTGGTCGACGCGCTCGAGGGATTTTGCGATGGACTGAATGGCAAAGAGTTCGCGGTCGGTATTGAGCGAGTTGTACTCGGTGTCATCGGCGGTGAAGGAGGAGGCGTCGTCGGCGGTGCCGTCGGAAGAGCCGGTGGTGCCGTTGGCGAAGCCGGTTCCTTCGGTTCCGTTGTAGCGGCCGACGGCGCGGAGAAGCGCCGGTTTATCAGCGGTAAAGTCCTGGTCCAGGCTGAGGGCGGTGGACATGCTGACCACCGAAACGAGGTCAGCGGGCTGCATCTTGCCGTTGATGTAGTCCTGCGCGGCTTTGACGGCGCGATCAACATCCTCGGGCTGCATGCTGCTGAGGTCGAAGAACATGACGATGAGGCGGTGGTCGCGTAGAGCCTCGGGGCTGGCGGCGAGGTCGTGGTTGAGCAGGTCGGCGATGGAGGACCTTCCGGAGGCGGTGCCGTTTTCGCGCAGAACGGCGGCCTCATCGACGGTCTGAAAGTCAAAGGAGACGAGGTGCTGCGGCTTACCATTCTCAAGCACGGTAAAGTCGGTGGCCTTGAGATCCTTGATGAGCGCGCCGGACTTCTTGTCGCGGACGACCACGTTGGTAAGGACAATGTCGGTCTGGACCTTGAGGGTGAAGGTCGGTTGAGCATCCTGCGGCTGAGCCGGCTGTGGCTGCTGGGCGTCTGCGGAGAGGAGAAGGGGGAGCCACAGCAGGGCGGCGGCAAGGCAGCGGGGCAGCGGGTTGCAGGCGAGACGGAGGGAGTTCATCAGAATCGATACCGTGCGATGAAGGTGAGTTGGCGCTGCGGGGCGGTGGAGGTCACCTGGCCGAAGGTGGCAGAGTTGAGCGTGGTGTCGATGGAGGAGTACTGGACGGTGTTGAAGACGTTGGAAGCGGTGACGCGAGCCTCGAAGGATCGCGTTTCGCCGAGCTGCGTGGTGCGCGAAAGGGAGCTGTCGACGCCGACAACTCCGGGTCCGCGGATGGAGTTGCGGGATGCGGTGCCAAAGCCGCTCGGGGCGGAAAAGGCGGCTTTGTTGAACCAGTCGAAGGCGGTTCCGGGGCCGGCGATCGGGACGCTGAAGTTGCGGTCCGGACGCGGCGTGTAGAGGCCGCCGGCGGCGATTTGCGTGGCGCTCGAAGCGTACTGCGGCGTGAAGTAGTTGCCGGTGGCGAAGGTGTAGTCGCCGGAGTAGGAGAAGCCGTCGAGCAGCCTGGAGAGCCGACCACCCTTGTTGAAGAAGGCGCGGTTGGGACCGAAGGGGAGTTCGATGACCCAGTTGCCGGTGAGGCTATGGCGGACGTCGAAGGAGGAGTTACCCTCTTCGAGGTCGAGCCGCTGATCGTTCTGCGCGACCGAGTTGCCGGTGCCGTTGATGGAGCTGGCGTTGTCGATCGAGTGGCCGTAGGTGTAGGTGGCCTGAAGGGCGATCCCTTTTTGCAGGCGTTTGCGCGCATTGACAACAAAGGCGTTGAAGCGCGATTCGGCGAGCGAGTCCTCGTATTCGAACGCCTGCGCGTTCGTTGTGGTGACGCTCGATACGGTGTGGTTCGGGGCGCGCAGGATATCGAGATCGCCGCCTTTTGATCCGTTGTAACCGACGTTGAGGACGATGTTGAGTGGGAGCGAACGCTGGATATCCAGGTTGTAGACCTGTACGTGGCCGAGGCGGTAGTCGCGGTTCGCAGCGAAGTTGTTCTCGATCGCCTTGCTGGCGCAGCTGAAGCCGTCGGCGAGCGTCAGGTTGGACGGTGAGGTCGGGGTCGTGATGGTGCAGCCGGTGCTGTTGGACGGCGTACTGAGCGTGTTGGTCTCGGTGATGGCGAAGGGCGGCTGATAGGCCAGTTGCTGGGCGATCCGCGCGAACTGCCCGGTGTTGAAGTTGATGCCGTAGCCACCGCGCACGACGGTGTTTTTGAGCCACTTGGGTCGCCAGGCCAGACCAAAGCGTGGGGAGAACAGGGTTCGATCGGGGTTTACAAGCGACCGCGGGTATGGGCCAAGGAACTCACCCGATGCATTGGGCAGCACAGGATCTACCGAGGTGAAATCGGCGTTGTGATCAAGGTTGACCAGTCGATTGTTTTTTTCGACATACGGCGAAAAATACTCGTAGCGGAGGCCGTAGTTGAGGGTGAGGTTGGAGAGGAGGCGAAGGTCGTCCTGAGCGTATGCGTCGAAGACGTTGGCGCGGAGGTAGTACTTGTTCAGTCCGGCCTGAATCTTGCTTTGCTGAGGCAGGCCGAGGAGGAAATCGGCGAAGCCTGCGCCTGAGCTTGTTTGCTGCGTACTTCCGGCGTCGACCTGGGCGCGATCGCCCGGGCTGAGCGTGGAGTAGGAGGAGAAGACGAAGGTGCCGAGAGGGTTCAGTCCCCCGATGGAGTCGGCGTGCACGCGGCGGATATCGGTGCCGAAGCGCATGTTGTGCTTTGCGTGACTCCAGCTGACGAAGTCGGAGAACGAGATGGTCTGGTTGATGCTGTCCTGCGGCGTCGTGACGGTGGCCGAGGTGAAGTTAGAGATGCTGATGTTAGGCAGGCCGTTGTAGAAGGCACCGACCGAGCCTGTGCTGGGAAGCGCGATGCCGGCGGAGGCTGCCGGGTCGACGGGCGTGTTGGTGAAGTAGTTGCGCGTGGTGGCGTGCGAGCGGTTCCAGTTGACGGAAGCGTTGTTGTTGAAGCGGCCGTAGCCGACGGTGTAGCCGGCGACGACGCCGTAGCCGTCGGTTTCGTTGGCACCGCCGAGCGGGAGAAAGACGTTGCGCAGGTCGTTCGCGGTGTGCGAATAGCTGCCGTTGAAGTTGATGTTCTGCCGCAGCGATTTGGGTCCGCTGGCTGCCTGTCGCCGGCCGCCGCCTCCGCCGAAGGCGCCGAACGGACCCGCGGGCGTTTGACCAAAGTTGCGGACGTAACGGAGCGAGGCCTGGGAGCTGTTGTTTCCCGCGGTGGTGATGGTCTGGTAGTTGTAGCGCTGCGTCCCCGTGGAAAGATTTGGCGCCGGGTAGAAGTTGAGGACGGCGAGCGCCTGTGGCGAGATGCGATTGGCAGGGATGACGTTTCCGGCAAAAGGAAGTTGCGTCGTTGGGTCGTAGACAGGCGTCTGGGTGGCGACCCCATTGACGGTCTGGACAAGCGAGGAGAAGTCGCCCTGCCGCTCGGCCACCGTGGGGACCACGGCATAAAGGTTTTCGGGCGTGATGTTGCGCTGGCCGGTCACATTGAGAAAGACGAACTGCTTGGTGCTGGGCTTGAGGAGCCTGGGGATGAAAGGGGAGCCGGTAAAGCTGACGCCGAAACGATTGTTGCTGAAGGCGGGCTGGGTGACGGGCGCACCGGTGAGGGAGTACTGGGTGGCGTCGAGCGCGCCGTTTCCGCCCTGATAGAAGATGTTGCCATGCGGCTGGGTGGGGTTCAGGTTGCGGAAGGCCCCGAAG
>CALMVL010000031.1:6192-10097 GCA_937873265.1 uncultured Granulicella sp. | reverse complement strand
GTGGGACGCCGGCCGTCGGGTCCGCGCGGCGGCAACACCGGCCGGCGTCCCACCGCCGGCAACCGCGGACGGTAACCTGTCCCAAGGCAAAGCAGGGGCCCTCTCGCCGTTCAGCTGGCAAGAGGGCCTTTCGCGTTTCATCCTTGCGCCCCCGTGCGTGACGCTAGAATCATCCCTACCAATGCTCTCCGGCTCACCCAGCATCAGCCAGCAGATCTCCGAGATTGTCCGAGACGATCGCTCCTTTGTCTTACGTATTGTCCAGCCCGGCCTCGCGGGCCTGATGGATGGCTCCGTCTCCACCCTCGCGCCCATCTTCGCGACCGCCTTTGCCACCCGCAACTCCCACACCGTCTTCCTCATCGGCGCCGCCTCAGCCGTCGGCGCGGGCATCTCCATGGCCTTCTCCGAAGGCCTTTCGGACTCAGGCGAACTCACGGGCCGCGGCAATCCCGTCTTCCGCGGCATCGTCACCGGCCTGATGACCTTTGTCGGTGGCTTCCTCCACACCCTTCCGTTTCTGCTTCCCAACGTTCATCACGCCCTGATCCTCGCTTACGTTATTGTGGGTTTCGAACTGATCGCCATTGCCCTGATCCGCCAACGGTATTTCGGTTCCCGTTTTGCCGTCTCCTTCCTCCAAGTTGTCGTAGGCGGCGGTCTCGTCTTTGCGGCCGGCGTGCTGATCGGTCAATCCTGATGCCTGCGAAGCCACGCACGTCAGCGACTCCTGAACCGCGTACCCCTCTCACGGACGCCCAGCGACAGGCCATCACCCACGCCATCGCCGACCCGAGCCGCTTCGCCATTCTGCAGCAGATCGCCCGGCAGGACCAACTGCCCTGCACCGCCCTCACGGCACACATCACGCTCTCTCCGGCTACCATCTCGCACCACACCAAAACCCTCCAGGAGGCAGGTCTGATCGACATGGCACGCGCTGGCCGAGGGGTCTCCCTTACGCTGCGCCGCGACATGTGGAACGCCTACCTCCAGCAGCTGGCCGAGCTGTGAGCGATCCGGTCTCCCGGCGCCAGCGCTCCGAAATTTCTCGCATCCTTCTTTACGCAGGAGCAATCTATTCGATGTGCGTCGAATGATTCGACAAACATCGAAAGGAAGTTCCAGCATGGGCAAACTCACAGGCAAAACCGCACTCGTCACCGGAGCCTCGAAGGGCATTGGGGCCGGCATCGCCAAGGCGCTCGGCGCGGCAGGCGCCAACGTCGTCGTCAACTACAGCTCCGACAAGGCGGGCGCGGACCGCGTGGTCGGCGAGATCACCGGCCAGGGCGCGAAGGCCGTTGCCGTCGGTGGCAGCGTCGCCAGATCCGCCGATATCGACAACCTCTTCGCCGAAGCAAAGAAGGCCTTCGGCCATGTCGACATCCTCGTCAACAACGCCGGCGTCTACGCCTTCTCCCCCATCGACGCGGTCGAAGAGAGCGAGATCGACCGCATGTTCGATGTCAACGTGAAAGGTCTGCTGCTGGCCTCGAAAGCCGCGGTCGCGCAGTTCCCTGCCGAGGGTGGGAACATCATCAACATCGGCTCGGTTGTCTCTGAAACCACGCTTCCCATGTCGTCGATTTACACCGGAACCAAGGGCGCGGTGGACGGCATCACCCGCGTCCTCGCGAAGGAGCTCGGCCCCAAGAACATCCGCGTCAACGCCGTGAACCCCGGCCTTACCGCGACTGAGGGCAACGCCGCCTTTCGCGGTCCCGAGAGTCCGTTCGAAAAGGCAGAGGTCGCCAAGACGCCGCTTGGCCGGCTCGGCTACCCAGACGACATCGCCGACGTCGTCACGTTTATCGCCTCGGACGACGCCCGCTGGGTCACGGGAGCGCTGCTGCAGGCTGCAGGCGGCCTGCGCTAACCGTCTCTGCCGGCGAGCGGCGCTCCGCCCAGCGGCAGCGGAGCGCCGCCCTTCTCCGCGCTTACGGCTCTCCCGGGGCGCTCACCATCCACGGCGTCCCGAACCGGTCCTTGCACATGCCAAACATCGGCGACCAGAAGGTGGGTGCGATCGGCATCCGAACCTGGCCGCCCTCGGCCAAAGCCGCAAAGATCCGCTTTGCGTCGTCCACGCTCTCCGCTTCGAGCGAAACCGAGAAGCCACTCATCGTTTGATAGTGCTGCGGCGGCGCGTCCGACGCCATCAACACCTGTCCGCCAAGCTGCATCGCGGCATGCATGATTTTGTCGCCCCACGCCGGGTCCCGTGCCTCATCCGGAGGCGCCTCGTCATAGGTCATCGTGAACACAATCTTGCCTCCGGTGGCCTGCTCATAGAAGGAAAAGGCCTCCCGGCATGTTCCCGGAAAGTACAGGTACGTTCCCAGCTTCATCGAAAATCCTCCGATCCGCGGCGGTCGAATTTTACCGTGCGCCCTCGGTGAAATCACACGATATTCCGGCAAAACCGCTAAAATAAGAGATCCTATGATCTCCGTCTCCAACGTCACCATGCGCTTCGGCTCGAAGCTCCTCTTCGAAGACGTCAACGTCACCTTCACCACCGGCCGCCGCTACGGCCTCACCGGCCCCAACGGCGCCGGCAAATCCACCTTCATGAAGTGCCTCACCGGCGAGATCGATCCGCAAAAGGGCAACGTCGTCCGCCCCAAAAAACTCGGCGTCCTCAAGCAGAACCAGTACGAGTTCGACGCCTTCCGCGTCATCGATACCGTCATCATGGGCAACGCCGCCCTTTGGGCCGCTCTGTCCGAGCGCGACGCCCTCTACGAGAAAGCCGATCTCCCCGACGAAGACGGCTCACGTCTCGGCGAGCTCGAAGGCATCGTCGGCGACGAAGACGGCTACGAGGCCGAGGCCAACGCCGCCGTCCTCCTCCAGGGCCTCGACATCCCCGACGAGCTCCACGATCGCAAAATGTCCGAGCTCCAGGGCGGCCAGAAAGTCCGCGTCCTCCTCGCCCAGGCCCTCTTCGGCAACCCCGAAGCCCTGCTCCTCGACGAGCCCACCAACTACCTCGATCTCGAGTCCATCCACTGGCTCCAGGACTTCCTCACCCGCTACAACGGCACCGTCATCACCATCTCGCACGACCGCCACTTCCTCAACAACGTCTGCACCCACACCGCCGACATCGACTACGAAACCATCATCACCTACACCGGCGGCTACGATGACATGGTCCTCCAAAAGACCTCCATCCGCTCCCGCATCGAGTCGCAAAACGAGCAGCGCGAAAAGAAAATCGCCCAGCTCAACGACTTCATCGCCCGCTTCTCCGCCGGCACCCGCTCCTCGCAAGTGAACTCCCGCAAAAAAGAAGTCGAGCGCCTCGCCACCTCCGAGCTCGCCCGCTCCAACATCGCCCGCCCCTTCATCCGCTTCGACATGATCCGCCCCTCCGGCAAGCACGTCCTCGAGTTCGAGCTCGTCAACAAGTCCTACCCCCAAAAAGACGGCTCCACCGAACACGTCATCAACAACTTCTCCGCCTCCGTCCTTCGCGGCGAAAAGGTCATCCTCATGGGCCGCAACGGCCAGGGCAAAACGACCCTGCTCAAAGCCCTGCTCGCCAACGGCCCCGGCATCGAAGAAACCGACGTCTCCATCGACTCCGGCACCGTCAAGTGGGGCCACGAAGCCCAGATCGGCTACTTCGCCCAGGACCACACCGGCTCCATCCCCCACGGCACCACCGTCGCCGAGTGGCTCCACACCTTCGACCCCCAGGCCACCAAGGAAGACATCCGTGGCATCCTCGGACAAATGCTCTTCCGCGGCGAAGAAGGCATGAAAAAAACCGAAGCCCTCTCCGGTGGTGAGGCCGCCCGACTCCTCTTCTGCAAGATCATGCTGCAGAAGCCCAACGTCCTCGTCTTCGACGAACCCACCAACCACCTCGACCTCGAATCCATCAACGCCCTCAA
>CALMVL010000031.1:0-6092 GCA_937873265.1 uncultured Granulicella sp. | reverse complement strand
GAAGAAGCCGGCACCCGCATCTGGCACTTCGAAGGCGGCCCCACCGACTTCCACATCACCGACCACAAAGGCCCCTACGAGGAATACCAACAGCAGCTGGCGCTGGCAGCGAAATAACACCCAGCGCTCCGCATCAACTTAGTTTTCTTGTTGTCATTCCCGAAGGGAACCTGCTTCTCCCCCTTGAACCACAAAGGCCCTTTCAAACGAGAGGGCCTCTCTCATACTCCAGAAGCGCCCCCTCTACATACACCGGCTGAGCATGACCTACGCCTACGATCTCACCTTTCCCGACTTCGTCGCCGCGCAGCGCCTCCACATTCGCCACCAGCCACGCGCTCGCCTCTGGTTCCTCGTGTGGCAGCGCATCATGCCCGTCGTCTCCCTTCTCAGCATCATCCTGCTTGTCCGAGACGTGGCCTTCCACCACTTCAGCTATCCGCCGATCGTCGGCGGCATCCTCGCCGCACTCAGCTGGATCGGCCTCTTCACCTTTCTCTTCCGCCCCATCCAGCTCCGTCTCGCCTTCCGCAAACTCCGCCCCGACGTCACCAACGGCAGACATGCGGTGGAACTGGAGCTCACCCCCGAAGAACTCATCTCTCGCATCCCAGGCAAGAGCGAAGGCCGCTTTCGGCGCGCCGCCATCATAGACTTCGCCGAAGACGAGCACCTTGCGTTGCTGTACCTCCGTCCCAAGCTCTTCCTCTACATCCCCAAGTCCGCCATGCCGGAACCTGCTTGGACCGAGCTTCGCCAATGGCTCGACCGATCCTGAGTCATACCGTCCCCACCACCCGCTCCACATGCGCCACCGTCTTCGCCAGCCGCGCCTGCCCCACCTGCGCACGCCCTCCACTCATCGGCGCGTAGATATGTTCCAGCCGCCCCACCCGGTACGCGCTTGCCGCCAGCGCTTCAGTCCCCGGCAACAGCACAATTTCTCCCGGCTGCGGCAGCGTGTGCAGCATCTCCAGCGGAGCCAGGTTGACCTGCGTTCCGTCGTCCAGCACAAACTCGAGACAGTTCCGGCTCCACGCCAGCCCCTGTCTCGTCTCACGGCTCTCCTGCCGAGCCTTCCACGCCTGGTAGTACGTCGCCAATGCGGTTGGAAATCCCAGGCAGAACCCAATCAAACTCGTATACGGCGTTATGCGTGAAACAGGAAACATGACTCTCCTCGCGTGGGACGGACCCTGGTCGTGTCGGCGCGCCACACTCCGTTTCTTCTCCCACGTATAACGCAAAAAGGACCGGAGCAGATCGCTCCGGCCCTTCCGCGCATAAGCTGCGCAGCATACCTACTTCTTCTTCGCAGCCTTCTTCGGCGGCTTCGCTCCACCCACATCCGAAGCAGCCTCCTTCTCGTCCTCTTCACTCTCCTGCTCAGACTTCTGCTCCTCCGGATCCTTCTCTTCTTCCTCTTCGTGCTCCTCGTCCGTCTCGTCTTCTTCCTGGGTCGCTGCCTGTTTCAGCACCGGCTTCGATCCGCTCGTCACGTTCTTCGCCGCCAGCGTCTCTTCCTTCAATGACTCGTTCAAGAGGTCCGTGACCTCCTTCATGCCCAACGCCTTCGCCATCGCGATCGCCGCTGTGTACCCGGCGATCTCGTAATGCTCCACGCGCAGCGCCGCACCGGTGATGCAGGCATCTTTGAGCGCACCTTCGTAGTCCTGCTCGAGCGCCTCCGTGACCTCCTTGATGCACCCCTCCATGCCGTCGCAGTGCTTGCCCGTGGGCTTCTTGCCAATGTGCCCAAACACCTCGCGAAGCCGCAGCACCTGACCTTTTGTCACTTCCAGGTGATCCTTCACGTTCTGCTTCATCTCCGCGTTCGAGATGCCCTTCACCACCTTCGGCAACGCTTTCACCAGCTGGTTCTCGGCGCTGTACAGGTCACGTAGTTCGTCGATCAGAATCTCATTCAAGCTCATTGGGCACACTCTCCTTCAAACTGTGATGCACAACCCGCTCCGTCCTTCACTCCTGAACAACCTCTTTTGTTCGCACTCCACCGCTGCCACGGGAACGAAAACCTCCCCCTCGCGACATCTTCCGTCGACACCCCGGCCCTATGGCCACGTAAC
Organism: uncultured Granulicella sp.; assembly: GCA_937873265.1. Taxonomy (GTDB): domain Bacteria; phylum Acidobacteriota; class Terriglobia; order Terriglobales; family Acidobacteriaceae; genus Edaphobacter. Next base: position 4,005 of record CALMVL010000031.1, on the reverse strand, counting down.
CCGATGACAAGGCATGCTTCCAGCTTGCAGCGCCACGGTACCTGGTTGGCCCCTCCAATCCCACATCCGCGCCTCACTCGCTGGCGGACCACCGCCCGCTGTCTTTGCTCGCGCCAACACCTTCACCCGGACCGCTGCGCCCCATCCCCAAAGAGTGAAATACTCATAGATGGGGAGTCCAACATGCCCACAGCAGAACCGCAAAAATCCATCGCCAAGAACGTTCTCGGCCAGCCCCTCGCCACCTGCGGCTGCGAACCCATGACCGGCTTTTATCGCGACGGCTGCTGCAACACCGGTCCGGACGACCTCGGCGTCCACACTGTCTGCTGCATCGTTAATGAAGAGTTCCTCGCGACCTCCAAGCGCCTCGGCAACGACCTTTCCACGCCCATGCCCCAGTTTGGCTTCTCCGGCCTGAAGCCTGGCGACCGCTGGTGCGTCTGCGCCGCCCGCTGGCTGCAGGCCGTGCAGGCCGGAGCCCCCTGCCCCGTTCTGCTCGAAGCCACCCACGAAAACACCCTCCGCCTTGTTCCCTTCGACCTGCTCATCCAGCACTCCGTGATTCCAGAAAATCTCCACTAGGCTGGCTCGCAGACGTGCACCCACCCGCTCGCTCGCACTCTCGACCTTCTTCGTCGTGTGCCTCCGTACGGCGTCTCTGTCCCGCTTCAACGCCCGCACAGGCAGATTTGCTCCATCCTCCCACACCATCCAGGTGGTCTGGTTGAGTTCTGTGGACATACCTCTGAGGCTTCCGCGGTTCAGTTCAGTTTTCTTTTGCAGCGTGCACGTGCACGGTCCAGGTTCCCGCTCCGTTGCAGTTCACCGTACTCCAAGCGAGTTGCCCCGCTCAGCCTCTCTGCCGCCGGAGTGTCGTCGCTCGCGAATCCTGAGAGCCCGAAACCCAATATTCACTTGACGCCCCCACTCCCCACAGGCGACCCTAGACTCACACCCAAATCCAGCTTTTGGCGCTCTCGGTAGCCGGCACGCCCCAGGCGCACCCTCCGAGGACTTCATCGCCAAAGCTCTCCTAACAACCGGTCCCAGGAGCCCCAGAACACATGCATCACATCCCTGCCGAACGCCGCCGTAGCCTCACGCTCGCCGTCGTCACTACCCTTCTTGCCGCCTCCCACCTTCCCGCCCAGAACGCCGCGCTCGGCAACATCGCCGGCATTGTCCGCGACTCCACCGGCGCCGTCGTCCCCGGTTCCCCCATTACCGTCATCAACTCCGGCACCGGCGCCCGCCGCGACCTCGCCACCGACACGGAAGGCCACTACGCCGCGACCTTTCTCCAGCCCGGAACCTACGAGGTCGTCCTCGGCGGCGGCAGCTTCGCCAAGGTCGACCAGAAGAACATCATCGTTACCGTCGGCAACACCAACACCGTGGACGCTACCCTGCCCGCCGCCGGCGTCTCCACCGAAGTCGTCGTGACCACGGACAACACCCTCGTCGACACCGACAAGACGGAGTCGTCCCAGACCGTCGGCCAGCAGTTCGTCTCCAACCTGCCCGTCAACGGCCGCCGCTGGGACAACTTCGTCCTGCTCACCCCCAATGTCGCCCCCGACGGCAACTCCGGCCTTATCTCCTACCGTGGCATCTCCGGCATCTACAACACCAACCTCGTCGACGGAGCCAACAACCAGCAGGCCTTCTTCTCCGAAGCCCGCGGCCGATCGATCGGGGCGCCCTACGTTTATCCCCTCGATGCCATCCAGGAGTTCGAGTCGTCCGTCTCCGCCTACTCCGCCGAGCTCGGCCAGTCCGCCGGCGGCGTCGTCAACGCCATCACCAAATCCGGCACCAACGCCTTCCACGGCGACCTGTTCGAGTACTACCGCACCCCCGGCTTCAATGCCCTCGATCCGCTCAACAAGTACCAGGGCCGCCTCACCAACAACCCCCTGCTTCTCGTGGATCCCGTCAAGGTTCAGCACCAGTTCGGCGCCTCCGTCGGCGGTCCCATTCGCCGAGACAAGCTCTTCTTTCACATGACCTACGACGGCTACCGCCGCGTCAACCCCATTACTTATCTGTCCACCTACAACAACGCCACCACCTCCATCCCGCAGCTCGCCGGGCTCTGTGACGGACGCACCTCCAACTACGTCACCCGCACCTCCGGCACAACCACCGCCATCTACCCGTCCACCATCCCCGGCATCTCGCCCGCACAATGCACCGCCGCCGTCGACTTCATCTCCGCAACCCAGCTCGGCGCCTTCGCCCGCAACACCACCCAGGACATCTACTTCCCGCGCCTGGACTGGCAGGCCACCGCCAAGACCCACCTCTCCGCCTCCTTCCTCTTCGAAGACCTCAAGATCCCCAACGGCTATAACTCGTCCACCACCGTTTCCAACGGCGGCATCAGCCAGAACGGCGGCATCAACTTCCACGAGCGATTCCTCACCGCCAACGCTGAAACGGTTCTCACCGCCCGCTCCACCAACGTCGTCCACTTCCAGTGGTCGCGCGACCTCGAAACCGCCGGCACCAACTCCGGTGGACCCGCTATCACCCTCACCAACCTGTTCGCCTATGGCGAAACCTCCGCCCTTCCCCGCGGCGCCTTTCCCGACGAGCACCGCTGGCAGGCGACCGATATCTACTCCACCACGCTCGGCAAACATGCCCTCAAGGTCGGCGTCGACGTAAACCTGATCCACGAGCAGATCGCCAATCTCTTCCAGGGCGACGGCTCCTTCTCCTACAACACCGGCACTCCCGAGTTCAACTTCGCCAACTGGGTCCAGGACGTCTACCAGGTCAACGGCGGCCGCCATTACAACAACTTCACCCAGGTCACCGATCCCATCACCGGCGTCGGCGCCGATGACTTCTGGAACAAGGACCTTGACGTCTTCATCGAAGACGATTACAAAGTCCACCCGCGCCTCCTGCTCTCGCTCGGGGCGCGCTACGACGTCCAGCTCGTACCCCAACCCGACCGCCCCAACACCTCCTCCGCCGTAGCCCAGCTCTACACCAGCACCATCAACACGGACTACCACATGGCCGCCCCCCGCTTCGGCTTCGCCTGGAACCCGCAGCAGGGCACCGTCGTTCGCGGCGGCTACGGCCTCTTCTTCGGCCTCACGTCGAACTCCACCTTCTACACCATCCGGCGCGAAAACGGCGTCTACCAGCAGCAGTTCAACGTCAACGCCCTCACCGCGCCCAACTCGCCCTACGTCACCGTCGCCAACGCCGCCACCGGAACCCCCAACCGCGCCTTCCAGCAATCCGGCAGCTATGCCGCTTATGCTCCGCAGGGTGGCGTTCCCGAGTTCACCCCTCCCGGTCCGGCTCCCGTCAACCAGGTCACAGGAGCACCCACTCCCGCGGTCGCGACCGGCTTACCCGCTTCCGTCCTCTCCGCCCGCGGCCTGAGCCCCAACTTCAACAACCCTTTCTCGCACTCGTATGACCTCACCGTCGAGCAGCAGCTTCCGCTCCACTCCACCCTCACCATGGCCTACGTCGGCAATCGTGGCATGCGCCTGCCCGTCTTTGTCGACACCAACGTCGACCCAACCTCCGCCGTCACGAGCCTCCCCTACACCTTCCTGCCCGGTAACGGCACCTCAGAAAACATTCCGCTGCCCATCTACACCCGCCGCCTCGACACCACCACCGGATCCGTCCTCACCGGCTTCTCCGACGTCAACAGCTGGTACCACTCCCTCGCCGTCTCCGTCCGCAAGCCCCTTTCGCACGGCGTCGACGTCCTTGCCAACTACACCTGGGCCAAAGCCATGGACGGCGGTCAGGTCTCCGGCGTAAACGGCACCTTCAACGGCACCGACACGCCCCTCGTTCCCTTCGCCACCGGCCACCGCTCCGGAAGGGGAGCCGAGTACGCCCGCTCCGACCTTGATCAGCGCGGCCGATTTGTCGGATCCCTCGTCGCCGTCTCCAAACTGCCCATCGGTAATCGCTTCGCCGGCTACGCCGTCAACGGCTGGCAGGTCTCCGGCACCTTTACGG
>CALMVL010000030.1:7487-10987 GCA_937873265.1 uncultured Granulicella sp. | reverse complement strand
CTGGGCGCAAAAAGGGTTCGCGGGCAGCAGGTCCTGCCGATATGCGGAAGGGGGACGCCGGGCGGAGTGGTGCGGCGGTGCGGAATCGAGCTCCGCTGGCGGCAAATGCGTTCGATTTCCTGCCGCTGGGATCGGTGCGGCCGGCGGGGTGGCTGCGGCGGCAGCTGGAGATCCAGGCAACCGGGCTGGGCGGGCACCTGGACGAGACCTGGGCGGATGTGGGACCGAACAGCGGGTGGCTGGGCGGGACGGGCGAGAGCTGGGAGCGCGGACCGTATTTTCTGGATGGGCTGCTGCCGCTCGCGTACCTGCTCGATGACGACCGGCTGAAGGCAAAGGCGCAGCGGTTCGTCGAATGGACGCTGACCCATCAGCAGCCGGACGGGATGATTGGGCCGGCGAGCAACAACGACTGGTGGCCGCGCATGGTGATGCTGAAGGCGCTGGCCCAGTATGAGGAGGCGACAGGCGACCCGCGGGTGGTTCCGGTGTTGCAGAAATACTTCGCACATCAGCTGGAGGCGCTGCCTGCGCGACCGCTGCGGGACTGGGGCAGGTTCCGCTGGCAGGACAACGCGATGGTGGTGCTGTGGCTCTACAACCGAACCGGCGATCCGAAGCTGTTGGATCTGGCAAAGCTGCTGCACAGCCAGGGATTTGACTGGCAGGCGGATTTTGCCAACTTCCGGTTCACCGAGGCGGTGACCCCGGAAAAGATCAAGCTGGACCAGAACAACGGGCTGGGCGAATCGGCGCTGGCGTCGCACGGGGTGAACAACGGGCAGGCGCTGAAGGCGGCTCCGGTATGGTCGATGGTCACAGGGCGGCCGGAGGATCGGGCCGGGTTTGCGCAGATGCTGGGCAAGCTGGACGAGTACCACGGTCTGCCGAACGGGATGTTTTCCTGCGACGAGCACTTTGCAGGGCGCAATCCGTCGCAGGGATCGGAGCTGTGCACGGTGGTGGAAACGATGTTCTCGATGGAGGTGGCGCTGGCGGTTCTGGGTGACGCGACCATCGGGGACCGGCTGGAGCGGGTCGCGTTCAATGCGCTGCCGGGAACGTTCACCGACGACATGTGGGCGCACCAGTACAACCAGGAGCCGAACCAGGTGGAGGTGAGCCTGCATCGGAAGCCCTGGACGACAGACGGTCCGGAGTCGAATCTGTATGGGTTGGAGCCGAACTTTGGATGCTGCACCGCCAACTTCCACCAGGGGTGGCCGAAGCTGGCGGCCAACGTATGGATGAGCTCGGGCGACGACGGTCTGGTCGCGGCGGTGTACGCGCCGAGCGAGGTGCGGACGAGGGTGCGCGGGACGGCGGTGCACGTGGTCGAGGAGACGGAGTATCCGTTTCGCGGGTCGGTGCGGTTGACGGTAACGCCGGAGGCGGAGGTTCTGTTCCCGTTGCGGTTACGCATTCCGGCGTGGGCAAAGGGAGCGGCCGCGGTGCGGGTGAATGGGCAGGCGCAGACGCTGGCGGCGGGCGAGGGTTTCGCGAACGTTGAGCGGACCTGGAAGGCAGGGGACGTGGTCGAGGTGGAGTTTCCAATGACGCCGCGGGTCTCCGTTGGTTTTAATGATTCCGTCTCGATTGACCGCGGGCCGCTGGTCTTTTCCTACCCGATCGGCGAGGATTGGGTGAAGCTGCGGACGCGAGGGATGACGGCGGACTGGCAGGTATTTCCCACGACGGAGTGGAACTATGCCTTGCCGGGGAGCGCGGATGCGTCTCATGCGATGCGGGTCGATGAGCATCCGCTGGGTGGGTCGCCGTTTGCGCTTACCGGAACACCGGTGACGGTGCAGGTGACGGCGCGAAAACTTCCCGCGTGGCGGGCGGTCGATGGAGTCGCGGATGTGGTGCCGAAGAGCCCGGTGGCGAGCGATGAGGCGGAGGAGACGATCACGCTGGTGCCCTACGGCGCGGCGAAGCTGCGGATCACGTCGTTCCCCCAACTCAGGAGCTGAGGAGAGCATCGTTCCAGCAGGCGGCTGGCGCGGGCGCACCCGAAGCGGCTGCTGCTGCCTGTGCCTCTGATTGTGCGCGCGCACATGCTCGAAGGGGCCAGGGCGCTCCGGGTGTTAGAGCAGGCCCTGTTCCAAAAGCGTTACAAATAGGTTGACCGAGTACTCGGTCCAGGCGGTCTGCTGCCTTTTGGAGTGGCCGATGGTCTTGAGGCCGAGCGTGCTGCGCATGGTCGCGACGCCAAGCACGAGACCCATAAACACCTCGGCCGCGCGGGCAGGGTTCTTGATCGAACAGGCACCCTCGGCGTGCTTGGCGGCAAAGTATCGGGTGAGGATGTGCGATCCCTGACCGGGACCCTCGGCCCAAAACGTCTCCCCGAGCTCCGGGAAACTGCGGCTTTCGCCGATGACGAGGCGGTGGAGTTCGGAGACCTCGGGCCGCATCATCAGGGCGAGGACCTCGGTGGCGAAGCGCAGCAGGGCTTCGCGGAGATCGCGGTCGGCTCGCAGGGGACCGACCGCTTCAAACAGGCCGGCGGATCTGCGTGTGGTGAGCGCGGCGAACATCTCTGCCTTGTTGCTGTAGGCGGTGTAGAGCGTTTCCAGCGAACAGCCCGCCCTTTTCGCGATGGCGGTCATGGTTGCGCCAGAGAAGCCGGCTTCAAGGAACACCTCCGTGGCGGCGTCGAGGATGCGCGTGTTGCGATCCTCCGACTGGCCCGCCGGTGGGCGACCTCGTTTGGAAAGGGCGGCGCTCGATTTTTTCAACCCGGCCATACATCCAGTCTACCCAGTTCCGGCCTCTATCAAGCGGTAACGTAAATTACGCTACACTCAAAGGCACACGCAACACGAAAGCAGGCATGGACGATGAAGGGTCGATCGCAGATCTCCGACGAGGAAGTCTCCCTGTTGCAGGCGGCGCGCGCGGGCGACGCGGTCGCCTTTGAACATCTGGCCGGACTGCATCGGCCTCGCCTCTACCGCATTGCGCTGCGCCGAACGCGAAGCGCGGCGGACGCCGAGGATGCAGTGCAGGAAACCTTGATCAAGGCCTGGACCGCGCTGGGCTCCTTTCGCGAGGAGTCGAAGTTCAGCACGTGGACGACGCGCATTTTGTTTAACGAGATCTTTCAGCTGCAGCGGCGTGGGGATTACCGAAGACTGGATTTTCCGGAATCGCTGTCGATCGTCGAGGCGGACGCGTTCTCCTCCGGCCGGATGGAGCCCCTGAGGACGCCCGAGGAGCAGTGCGTGCAGGCGGATGCGCGGGCGTACCTCTATCGCGCGGTGTCGAAGTTGCCCGGAACGCTCCGGCAGGTGCTGCAGCTGGATCTCGAAGGCCGGCACACCTGTAACGAGATCGCAGAGCGGCTCCGCATCACGGTTCCCGCAGTGAAGACGCGCAAGTTGCGCGCGCGACATGAGCTGTTAAAGCGGGTCTCGAGTGCGTCGCGACCCCGGGTCGCTTGCTGAGGACGAGCGGAACGCCTCAGGCGAAAACACCTGTAACCGGCACCTCGGAGC
>CALMVL010000030.1:0-7387 GCA_937873265.1 uncultured Granulicella sp. | reverse complement strand
CTTGCTGGCGGCTTCGCCGGGTTGCGCTCCGCCTATGCTGAGGTGGTATGCGCCGGGCAGCACGGCGCGCTGGCCCGCTTCATCCACCGACGACATGCCGCGGGGGGTCAGTTCGACGGAAACTGTGCGGGACTGGCCGGCTTCGAGATGGACGCGCTCAAAGCCCACCAGAGAGTGAATCGGGCCACCGGGCTGGGGAGTATGGAGGTAGGCTTGGACCACCTCGTCTCCGGGACGCTGGCCGGTATTGGTAACCGTTACGGTTGCAGTCAGCGGCTCACCGGCGGCAACGGTTGGGGCAGAGAGGGTAACGGGGCTGTAGGTGAAGGTGGCGTAAGAGAGTCCGTAGCCGAAGCCCCACAGCGGCTTGCCGGTGTAGTAGCGATAGGTGCGGTTCTTGAGGGAGTAGTCGGTAAAGGCCGGCAGGTCTTCGGTGCTGCTGTAAAAGGTAAGCGGAAGCCGGCCGGCGGGGTTGTTGTCGCCGGCGAGGGTGCGGGCGATCGCCGTGCCGCCTTCCACGCCGGGATACCATGCCTGCAGAACGGCGGCCGCATGGTCTTTCGCCCAGGTGAGGGCCAGGGCGCTGCCGGAGAGCGAGACGACCACGACCGGCTTGCCCGCCGAGGCCACGGCCTCGAGCATCTGCTGCTGCGCCGCGGGAAGCGCAATGGAGGTGCGGTCGCCGCCGTTGAACCCCTCGATCTGGATGGGCATCTCTTCGCCTTCCAGCAGCGGCGACAGACCGACAAAGGCGACGACGACATCGGCCTGTCGTGCTGCGGCGACGGCCTCCTCCAGCTGCGGCTGCGCCGGCGCCTCCCACTCGAGCGTGACGCCACCCCCGGCGAGGTCTCCCGAGTGGTTGTAGAAGAACTGGACCGGGTGCGGTCTGGTGTCGTTGAAGTTGACCTGGAAGCGAATGTCTTTGAAGGAGGCGGCAACCGGTGGCGCCGACGGCGAAGCGCCAGGGGCCGGCTTCGGTTCTTTCTCCTGCGTCATGCTGCCGCCCGAGATCTCCTTGCCGTCCAGCACGAAGCGGTAGAACTCCTTGGGGGAGTAGGGGAAGTTTTCATTGCCGGGAATGACAACAAAGGTGTAGGTGCCGGGCGCGGGCGCCTGCATCGTGCCGGTCCAGCGTACGGAGTAGACGGGCGTGTGGAGCTCCGGCACCGGCGTGCCGTCGCGCCAGTCGGCCTGGATGTCCGGTTGCGTCTGTGTCGCCACCGGCTGCCCGCTCCAGTCCGGATTGGCGAAGAACTCCGTCTTGAGCCCGGCGCCAAACGCGGTGCGCGCAACGGGAACAGGCACACCGGCCGCCAGCGTCGATCCCTGCGCATAGTGGATGGTTGCGCCGGGAAACCGCTTTGCAATGCCGTCGACCGGATACACCGGGTGAACGGGCGTGCCGTTGTAGTTGCCCTCGAGTGACAGCAGAAGGGCGGCGGTTGGGCCGACAACCGCGATCGAGGCCGGGGGATGTGCGAGCGGAAGAACGCCGTTGTTCTTGAGCAGCACGATCGACTCTTCGGCGGCCTTGAGGGCGACCTCGCGATGGGCGGCCGAGGCGATCTCGCTCACGGGGATGTTGCCGTACCGGTTCGTTCCGGGCGGGTCGAGCAGGCCGAGCTCGGCGCGCGCGGTGAAGACGCGTTCGGCCGCTGCCGTGACCAGGGCTTCGGACACGATGCCGTCGCGAACGGCCTCCGTCAGCGTGTTGAATCCCGGCGACCAGACGGAACAGGAAAGGTCGGTGCCGGCTTGGAGCGACAGAGCGGCGGCATGGGTGATGTCCGGCGCGTCATGGTGGCCTTCAGCCACATCGACGATGGCGCCGCAATCGGAGACAACGAAACCCTTGAACTTCCATGCCTCGCGCAGATGCTGCTGGAGCAGCATGGTGTTGTCGCAGGCAGCCTTGCCGTCGATTGCGTTGTAGGCGCACATGATGGATTTCACATGAGCGTCGACAACCGTGGAGCGAAAGGCCGGAAGGTAGGTCTCTTCGAGGTCGCGGGGCGTGACATCCACGTTGAAGGTGTGCCGCTGCGACTCGGGGCCGGAGTGCACGGCGAAGTGCTTGCTGGTGGCCACCGCTTTGGGGTGGTCCGGATCGCTGCCCTGCACGCCTTCGACGAAGGCGCCCCCCATGCGTCCGGTGAGGAACGGATCTTCGCCGTAGGTCTCCTGCCCGCGCCCCCAGCGAGGGTCGCGAAAGATATTGATATTCGGCGACCAGAAGGTCAGCCCGTAGAAGATGCGGTGATTGCCCTCGCGCTGCGCCTGGTTGAACTTGGCGCGGCCCTCGGTGGAGATGATGTCGCCCATCTGGTGGACGATCGAAGGATCCCACGTCGCGGCCATGCCGATGGCCTGCGGGAAGACGGTCGCGTAGCCGGCGCGGGCGACCCCGTGGAGCGCCTCATTCCAGGTCTGGTAGTCGGGGATGCCGAGGCGCGGGATGGCCGGGGCAAAGTCTTGCAGCTGCGAGGCCTTTTCGTCGAGCGTCATGCGGGAGACAAGGTCGTGGGCGCGGGCGACGGCGGGCTGGCTGGGATCTTGATAGATCGGGCGGGCGGTTTGGGCGGTCATGTGGGCGGCAATCGGAGCGGCTACCAGGCTGAGAAAGGGGGCGAGAAGACGTCTCATGGGCAAACGTACTTTACAGGCGGGGTACAGACAGAGACAAGCTGTTCGCAGAGGGGCGTAACGGCGGTTTCGGACTAAAGGAACATGCGGATCCCGGCGACACCGGCGGCTCCCGCTTCGACACAGGCCTCCGCGAGGTCAGGGGTGACGCCGCCGAGAGCGAAGACCGGAGTCGGCGCAGCGATCCGTACGGCTTGCTGAAGCAAAGGGAGGCCGGTGCCGGGGAGCGCTGGGGAGTGCGGGGAGTCGCGGAGCTGCTTCCCGAAGACAGGACCGAAGAGGATGAGGTCGGGCCGCGGGTCCGCGCCGGAGTCGGGGTGGTTGGCGGGCAAGCCTTCCATCTCGGCGAGGGTATGGCAGGAAAGGCTCACGAGAGGGGGAGAAAGGTGGCAGCGACGGTAAAGCTCGCGAATGTGCCGGGGAGCGAGCTGGCCGGGGCCGGAGGCAAGGTGGACGCCAGGCGCGCCGACCGCGGCAGCGACGTCGGCACAGGTGTTGATCAAAAGGCGGGTAGGTGCGCTGGAGCCGCGGAAGACATCCAGGATCTGGCGGGCGATTCCAGCCAGATCGCGGGGCGGCAGATCCTTTTCGCGAAGCTGAAAGTAGGCGGCGCCGGACTGCGCGAGGCGGCGAGCTTGCTCGATCAGGGCGGAACGTCTTTCCGATTCTTTCCCGTGAAAAAGCCGTCGGTCGGAGATGGCATACCGCAGCATCCCCCGCAGTGTACGGTGCGCGGTCGAGGATGGTCTGCGCTAGGATAAAAGTGTAGGAATTTTGCAGCTGGCTCCCCAACGTCGTGTCGACGGTGGAGTGCGAGGAACGTGCGGCCTTTGGGCCGAAGAACGTGCGGCCCCCATCCGAGCGGCACAGGAAGATTGAGCGAGCGCATGAGCAGTATCTACGATCTGATCGTGATTGGTTCCGGTCCTGCCGGGCAGCGCGCGGCCATTTATGGAGCAAAGCTGGGCAAAAAGGTCGCCCTCGTGGAGATGCGCGAGGTGGTGGGCGGGGCCTGCATCAACACCGGCACCATCCCCTCAAAGACCATGCGCGAGGCGGTGCTGCACCTTTCCGGGTACAACTACAAATCCATCTACGGCATGAACTACCGGGTGAAGGAACGCATCACCATGGCCGATCTGGCGTTCCGCGTGCAACATGTCATCAAGACGGAAGTGGACGTCACCGAGGCGCAGCTCTCGCGCAACAATATCGAGATGCTCGTGGGAACGGCGTCGTTTGACGACCCGACGCATGTGCGGGTGACGAACTCGAAAGGGTCTTCTGTTTACGAGACCAAGAGCACGATCATTGGCACGGGGACGAAGCCGGCGAGCTCGCCCAAGGTGCCGATCAATGGCTCGACCATCATCAACTCCGACCTGATCCTGGAGCTCAAAAACCTGCCGAAGACGATGATCATCGTGGGCGGCGGTGTCATCGGCGTCGAGTACACCTGTATGTTTGCAGCGCTGGGTGTGCGCTGTACGCTGATCGAGCGGCGGCCGCGCCTGCTGGAGTTTGCCGACCAGGAGATTGTGGAGGCGCTGAGCTACCATCTGCGCGATTCGCGCGTGACCATGCGGCTGAATGAAGAGGTGGAGTCGGTCGAGGAGATGCCCGACGGGACGGTGGTGGCGAACCTCGAATCGAAAAAGAAGGTGCAGGGGGATGCGCTGCTGTTCGCGGTAGGGCGGCAGGGCAATGTGGACGAGCTCGATCTCCCGGCGGTCGGCGTCGAGTCGGACGGGCGCGGTCGCATCCCGGTCGACAAGGACTTTCGGACAAAGTGCCCGACGATCTTTGCTGTGGGGGATGTCATCGGCTTCCCGTCGCTGGCGTCGGTCTCGATGGAGCAGGGCCGGGTGGCGGCGGCGCGGGCCTTCGGCGACGAGACCGTGCTGTCGAATCCGAGCTATTACCCGTATGGCATCTGGACGATCCCGGAGATCTCGTTCCTGGGCAAGACGGAGGAGCAGCTGACCGAGGAGGACGTGCCCTACGAGGTCGGCGTGGCGTACTATCGCGAGATCGCGCGCGGCCAGATTCGCGGCGATACCACCGGCCGGCTGAAGCTGATCTTTCACCGGCAGGACCACTCGCTGCTGGGCGTGCACATCATCGGCGAGGGGGCGAGCGAGCTGCTGCACATCGGCCAGGCCGTGATGGCGCTGGGCGGCAGGGTCGATTACTTCGTTGACACAGTGTTCAACTACCCAACGCTCGCAGAATGTTATAAAGTTGCGGCTTTCAACGGGTTGAACCGCGTCAGCAAGTTTCAGTAGAGCGCGGGCGCCCGAAACGGGGCAGATGCAATCATGGCAAAGAGCATTGGAGTCACGCTTTCTGAGCGGATCTTGGCGGGACTGATCGTGGATCACGCGATCGTTGGCGACCTGCGCAGTTTTCCGGCGATCCGGGCCGATGCCCCGGTCGAGATGTTTCCGGAAGAGGCGCAGGGAGGGCTGATCGAGCTGCACACCGACGCTCTGGTCGAGACCATCTGCGACCAGGTGATGGCGGTGGCGGGCGGCGCGACGGACGTGAGCGCGGTGGGCGTGGCGCTGCCCGGATTCATTCGCAACGGGGTGGTCGAGGACGCGCCGAATCTGCCGCAGCTCAAGGGCGCGCGCATGGGCGAGCTGCTTTCGACGCAGCTGAAAAGCGCGGGCATCCCCGCGCCCGTCAGCATCATGAACGACGCCGATGCGGTCGCGGCCGGCCTCGCGTCGCGGCACGGCAAGCTGGACACCACAGTGCGGGTGTGGACGCTGGGCATCGGGATCGGCTACGGCCAGTACCCCATCGACGGCGGCATCTGGGAGAACGGCCACTCGGTGGTGTCGCTCGACGAGAAGGAGAGGTTCTGCGGGTGCGGCGGCGTCGGCCACATGGAAGGCATCATGGGCCATCGCGCGATGCGTCTGCGATTCCTGGACATGGAGCCGGAGGAGGTCTTTGCGGCGGCCAAGGAAGGCGACGCGCGCTGCCTGGACTTCAAGAAGCTTTGGCATCGGGCGCTGGCGGCGGCGACGGCGAGCGCGATTCACATGGGCGGCGCGGGCCGGTTCTTTCTGACGGGCTTCAACGTGCGCTTTGTGGATCTGCCGATGCTGAAGGACTACGTCGGGCAGATGGTGAAGATGAGTCCGCTGCAGGGATACTCCTTTGAGCTGGTGGAAGACGAGGCGGATACGCGGGTGATTGGCGCGGGTGTGACGGCGGAGCAGGCGGCTGCGGGCTGAGGCGGCGGGCAACCGCGGTGTCTGGTGCGAATGGCGGATCGGATCTGCCGTTCGGAGTTCGCGGTGGGTCCGGGCAGGTGTTCCCATCGGGCGTTTTCCGCAGCTGGCGGACACGCTACCGCTGGCAAGTGGGGCAGAAGTGTGTTCCGCGCCCCGCAACCGTGATTTTGCGGATGGGAACGCCGCAACTGCGGCAGGGCAGTCCCTCCCGCGCGTAGACGAGATGCTCCAGCTGAAAGAAGCCGGTGACGCCGTCGGCGTCCACGTAATCCGAGACAGAGGAACCGCCGAGCGCGATGGCGCGATGCAGCACACCCTGGAGGCTGGCGTGCAGTCGGGCGAACTCGGCCCGGGTAAGCCGGCAGGCCTGCCGCCGGGGCCGGATGCCAGCGCGGGCGAGCGCCTCATCGGCGTAGATGTTGCCAACACCGTGAAGCAGCGACTGGTTGAGCAGCGCCGCCTTGATGGGCGTGCTGCGGCCGCGAAAGAGGGCGGCAAAGTCGGCCGGCGAGATCGTCAGGGGTTCGCGGCCGGGGCCGAGGTACGGCTGCTGCTGGACCGACAGCCGGCCGAAGCGGCGTGGATCGACGAAGCGGAGCTCGCGGTTGTCTCCCAGCGCGAGGACGGCGTGGGAATGGGGCGGCAGCGGGACATCGGGGTGCGAGACGAGCAGGCGGCCGGTCATGCCGAGATGGATCAGGAACTCGGCGGAGGCTGAGGCAGATCCGCGTTCCGCCGCGAGCTCGACCGACATCACGATGGTTTTTCCGACACGCCGAACGCCGGCGATGGTGGCTCCGGTCAGCACCTGGGCGATCTCGCTCTCGGCGCTTTTGAAGGTCTGCGGCTTGCCGCTGGTCCAGACGGAGGTGATGCGCTGGCCACGCACGCGTTCGTTTACGCCGTTGGCAACGGTTTCGACCTCGGGCAGTTCAGGCATGCGGCGTGTCGAGGACAGGCGTGACCGAGACGATCTCCCCCGCCGACGCGTAGAACGCGCCGGATCCGAAGTCGTTGTGCTGCTGGGCGGACCACTCCACCTGGTCGTACAGCAGGTGTTCGCCCGTGGGCAGAAGCGCAACCTCGTTGAGGTTGGCGATGATCTCCTGGCCGTCGTGGAAGACGATGTGGACACGCTTGCCGGCCAGGGGCCGAAGCGTCTGAAACTGTTCAAAGGTCAACGTGGGCCGTCCTCCCCCAAGTATAAAGATTCGTCGCCAGCGGGTGTAGCTGCCGGGTGTAGCTGCGCCCGATCTCCCCCCGGACGGGTGACGCGGGCTTTGCTGGTCGTGGCCGGCGGTTTCCTGGTTCCAGAGCCGGTCCGGTTGCCTGGCTGTGGTCCCCCCCCTCCCCCCATTGGGTGTCCTAAGCTCAAGCGAATGAAGTACTTGCACTTTGATACCAAGCGTAACTTACTGATGCGACATGGGTTGCAGGTAAAAACTAGGAAATAAAGGAGATGCGGGCCGGTGCTGATTTTCCTGCGGGTCCCCTTT
>CALMVL010000029.1 GCA_937873265.1 uncultured Granulicella sp. | reverse complement strand
AATTCGAAAAAGCCGCCAAACTCCGAGACACCGTCAAAGAACTCCGAACCAAAGAATTCCTGTTCTCGTAACCTCAGCCTGTCTGCTTGATCCAATCACTTACGTACATCTCGAGTCGATCCACCTCCTCCGAAGAGAGGACATTTGTGTGAGCTATGACGTTCCGGCTCTTTTCGGCTTCATCCAGTCTGCTTTGCACCCAAGGCTGCCCGGGAAGCAAATCCTCAAAGTTTGACCAATGGTTGATTATCAGCTTAGACAAATCTCCGAAATCAAGGTAGTAGAGCTGCTCCTTATTCCGGCCCGTATGCCACATGTCACGCTGTTCCTTCTGCTTACGTTCTTCCACAGTCCTTTTCATTGGAGCAGTTGCGCGCTTTTCGAACCAATCGCTGCCGTCCGACTCTAGAAATCGTGCGGTAATGAGGTCTCGGACGATGTTCTCCAGGACGAAAAGCAGGAGGTATGCTCGTTGCATCTGCAGAGCTCCGCTCCTTATCTTTTCTTGCACCGGAGCAAGAAGGTCTATGTCGTGCCGTTCTGCTGCCACGCTGAATGGTCTGTGCAGCAATCCTTGAGCTTGCATATCCCTACAAGCGTGAGTTGCAAGCACGCCTCGAAGCGCAAAGTCTCTAATCCCTTCGCTCACGACTGCAGCTCCTCTCTGATTGCCCTGAATATCGCTCGGTACGTATCGAGGTTAGTTGTATCCGGAAGGTGTACCTCGATACGATACGTGAACC
The DNA here is from genome assembly GCA_937873265.1 of uncultured Granulicella sp. Taxonomy (GTDB): domain Bacteria; phylum Acidobacteriota; class Terriglobia; order Terriglobales; family Acidobacteriaceae; genus Edaphobacter. Next base: position 2,123 of record CALMVL010000029.1, on the reverse strand, counting down.
CAATTCCACCTACCTCAACCCGCTTTCGACTGGGCTGATCAACTCCAGACTTCTCCTCATCCTTCACTTTCTCCACCACTTTCTCTTCTTCTCTCTGCACTTCCTCTTGAGAACCTTCTAGGAAAGTTGCGTACGAGGCCAGTGACTTGAAAGTAGTCGCAATCTTATTGGCGACAGCGTCACCCGCTCCGGTCTTCGTTTTGAACCAGCCTTTAAGGCTCTCCACGCTTCTATTCTGAGCATCCTTGCCGCTGAGAAAGAGATCGTCATATGTCTTCCGTAGACGATTCCCAAGCACAACCTTGGCCTTCGTATGGTCCATAAATTCCTTGTAGACCTGCGTAGGCTTGCCTCCGGAGTCAAGTAGTCCGACGAACTTCAGTAGTTTGATTACAGCCCTATCATTCGAGCTCGTGAACCCGAGATCCTTTAGGAAGTCGAGACCAAACGCGTCCGGTGCGCCGGCATTTTGAATTGCGTCGAGAATCTTATGAAGGTTGGTAACCGAAGGCATGTAGGGAACTTCTGTTTCCATTTGCTCTCCTCAGATTGCTGGCTAGTGTACAGGGAGGGGTGGCCCAATTACCCAAAGTCGCGTGGGTGCCCCATCCATACGCAGTCTCATCGCGGATGGGTGGGGTGACATGCAGCCCGGACCACCACCTCCGCACCTCTCCCCATCGGACCACCCCCACTGAGTGATTCCGCCCTCAACCCTCATCCCGTAATCTCACCCTGTGCCGAGCACCCCAGACCCGGTGCCCATTCACCGCAGCACCGCCGAGGTCGCAACCGGTGACCCAAACCGGGTAGGTGGCTGAGACACTCAGTCGTTCACTTACCTCCAAGCACCAGACAGGTCTCCTCACCATCGGAAAACCGACGCAGCACCCCCATGCTGTTCCGCAGCAGAAAGGCTACCGAGGTCGTCGTGCTATTCCCAAGCCGCACCCAGATCACCTTAGGCGGTGCGCCCTCCAGCACACTCAGGTCAACAAAGTTGGATCCTTCGAAACAATCGCGAAGCCATTCGCCTTCGCGTAGGCCCACACCTGCTGGTCATCGGTACTCGCCAACCCAACCCTGTCCACATGCTCCGACCCGGGATAAACATCAGCCAACAGGTCCACCAACCTCGGCGAAAGGTTCTCATCCAGCAACAGCTTCACGCCATCACCATCTCCACCTTCCGCTCACGGTCCGCCGCAAACGCCAGGCACGCACGAATGTCCCCTTCCGTCAGGTAGGGGAAGTCTTCCAGAATCTCCGCATGCGTCATGCCCGACGCTAGATACTCCAGCACGTCTCCCACGGTCATCCGCAGACCGCGAATGCAAGGCTTCCCGCCCCGCTTGCCCGCCTCCATCGTAATGATCCCGGAATAGTCCATAGCGGCAGACTAGCCGTTGCGCCAACATCAGTAAAGCCGGGTGCCCCATGCCATCCACAGTAACCCGGTCACCCTCAACCCAGAAACCTAACCCATGGAGCAGCAACCGCCACGGGTCGACCGAAGAATCGAATGACGTCGGAGTCACTGTAACTTGGGAGTCGAATCCGACCGAGCGGACCGTACACGCGCCACCTGTCAAGCACCCACCGCTGTGCGAATCGGCAAATCTCCAGCAAAGACGCATCTTCCCACGCCGGGACCCGCTGGCGCACTCACCCATCCCCACTCGCTACAATGGAGATAGCACCCCACACGAAACTCCGCTTACCCCGGGGCAGCAGTCTGTAACTGATTCATTCTAAAGTTTTTGTCCACAAGCCACCTGGAATGAACAGCTTACAGCCATCTCCCTATCGTAAAGCCAACATTCCAAAGAGTTTTCGCCTCGAAATACCGGGGGGGGTAGCCCCGCGTATACGAGACCGAACGCTCCACCAACAGTACGGAAAGGAAACGCAAGGAACAGCACAACCTCGATCACCCCGCCTCCGTCCCGCGCAGAATCACCCGCGCCGTCTCTTCCGGCTGATCCCATTGCGGAAAGTGCCCACACTGCGCAAACCAGTGCAGTCGAGCATCCGGAAACAGCCGCATCGCCCGCGCCGCCTGGCGAGGCAGACACACCCGATCCTGCCTCCCCCACCCAATCGTCACCGGCCCGCGCATCGAC
>CALMVL010000028.1 GCA_937873265.1 uncultured Granulicella sp. | reverse complement strand
CCCATGCTCACCATGCCCCCCGAAATCAAATCCCGCGTCGACACCCTCTGGAAACAACTCGGCATCGAGTAGCGGCACGAGTAGTCGCAACCACCTCCGCTCTCGCCTTGCCTTTGTTCTTGCCTTTGCCTTTCTTGTTGTCATTCCCGCAGGGAACCTGCTTTCGCTCTCTTTTCGGCGTTGCCCTTTTCGTCGCTTGGCAGTTGCAGTTGCCCGTCCTCGAGCAGCCTACTCCAATGGCTTGATCGGCTCTTTACAAACCATGACCGCTACGTCCAAGGTAGCGGGAGAGATCATCAGTACGCACGACCACGTCCACACGGTGAAAGATGAAGTTTTAGCATGGAAGATTAAGAAGGCTGTCGAGCAGAGTGTCACTGTTGGTGACGCGATCCAAATGGTCATTGCAAAGTGGCCGGAAAGCACCTGAATGTCGGCTCGCATGGAAACAAAAACGATGCGAAGTCTCCTCCGGCTCCTTCTAGCAGCGTCCGTTTTCAAGTTCTCCGCCTCACAGACTCCCGCACAGATTTTGCAGCGGCGCCTCGTGACGGACAAGGGCGAGACCCGCGATGCAATCGCCGCTCACCCGCTCTCCTGGTGGACCCAGGATCCGCTACGGTTCGACACCACCGGTATGCTTATGCTGGGCCACAAGGCCCCCGATGGCCAACCTCTCACGTTGAAGGACTACAGACTCGAAAGAACGGTGACCACCGTTGGCGAAGTCGCAGGGCACAGGATTGTGCAGATCCTTACCAGAATCTATCCGGGCCCGCGTGTGATTGCAGCCGGCTTTGCTAGAGGCAACGTGAGTCCTGGAGAGTGGAAAGACCTTCTGGTCCAGCAAGGAGACGGCGACAGGTTCATCGAAGTCTACGCATTGCACTTGGACACTGGTGGTCTGTACAAAGTGACCAACGCCGCAATCTACGGATCAGGCCCACAGGCTGTTTTAGGCACCTATGACCCCGACACCGGCAACGGTGGAGGGTGCGCCGACGGGCACTGGTGGATCGATAAAGGCGGCCCCCATGAGGTCGACTTCTCCGCCCTGATTAAAGCTGTAATGGCCTCCATCCCAGCAAATGCAACCTTCACGCCAAACTGCTGGGCACTGCACCCAGAAATCCCTGAGCTAAGCAGCGCCGTGCAACGAATGGACGCCGAGTGTCATGCCTGCGGCATTCTGGGACAAGTGCACGCCACCTACCGCATCGAGCAAGGCATCGCAAAGCCTGTGTCAGTCAGCTTCGAGCCGGCGACGCAATAAGCTTCTGTCATAACAACCAATGTGCGATGTGACCCTGATCCTGCTATGAACCTTTCCAATCACCTCCTCGCCCTCGAACAGCAACTCCTTACCCCACAAACCCGCACCAACCCTTCCGCCCTCAACACCCTCCTCACCCCGGATTTCCGCGAGTTCGGCGCCTCCGGCCGCATCTTCACCCGTGAATCTATCCTCACGCTTCTCCAATCCGAAACTGACTTCACCCCACCCGAAATCCACCCCTTCCCACCTCGCGAGCTCACCCCCACGCTCGCCCTCGTCACCTATCAAACCACCCACCCAACCGCCCCGACCAGCCCACCTTCAACCGCTCCTCTCTTTGGACCCTCCGCGAAGGCCGCTGGCAACTCCTCTTCCACCAGGGCACCCGCATCCCGTGAACCCTGTCCTCAAGGCTTAGGCGGCCCGTACACGTCGGCCGCATCAACGTCCAGAAGCGTAGCCTGCCGCGCAATTTGCACCCAGCTCTCGCCCCGGTGCCGCCACACATTCGTGTAAAGCCGGTGAAGCGGCTTGCCCGCAGACGGCCCCCCGGCCATCGTGACATCCTCATGACCCATCACAATCACGATGTCGTCGAACACGGACACTCGGTCAACCACATTGCTGACGTGGGCGTACTTGATCACATCCGTCTGTATCAGGCGAATCACCTCATCCCGCCCGATAATCCGGTTCGCCGGGTTCGTCACCACCATCTCCGGCGACCAGAACTTCTCAAGCGTTGCATAATCTTTCTCGCGCATCGCGCGGCCGATCGCGACATCGTTGGCCTCCACCTGTTTCCGTATGGCGTCGGTGTCAGTTTGTGCTTGAGCCAAGGCAGGCACCCAGAGTGCTGCCGAGGCCAGGATGAGGCGCTGAGATGTCTTCACGTGTGAGCCGCTCCGAGAGGGAATACCTCATCGTGAGGAAAAGGCCGGCAGCGTTTCAGGCCCCGAACAGTTGGCATTCCGCCGCGCCGCGGCGCGCCCACTTTCTGTCAAGCCTGTCCGACCGTAACTTGAACGGTCCATGCAGCGATCCCGCAGCAACCTGTAAGTGCTTCATTTCAGAATGTTGTGCACAAATCTCTGGCCTCCCTGCTGCGGCCACGCCCGAATCGCAAACCTCACATCGCAAGGAGCTTCGGTCTGACAAGGAACCTCGGGGGAAGGGTAGGGGCCACCCAGGGACGACTATCATGGAAGAAGAGTGACGCAGCACGCCGCGCTCGCACCTCTCACAGAGCCGCACCCGGAAAGCAATGACCCAGCCTCATCCCGTCGACGTCGTCCTTATCGGCTCCGGTATCATGTCCGCCACGCTCGGCATCCTGCTCGCCCAACTCCGCCCCGACCTCCGGATCGTCACCCTCGAGGCTCTCCCCCGCGTCGCCGCCGAGTCCTCCGACGCCTGGAACAACGCCGGCACCGGCCACGCCGCCTTCTGCGAGCTCAACTACACCCCGCAGCTCCCCGACGGCTCCGTCCAAACCGCCAAAGCCATCAGCATCAACGAGCAATTCCAGCACTCCCTCCAGCTCTGGTCCACCCTCGTCGAGCGCGGCCTCCTCACCTCGCCCTCAGACTTCATCCACCGCGTCCCCCACATGAGCTTCGTCTCCGGCGCCCCCGACGTCACCTTCCTCCGCCGCCGCTTCGAAGCGCTCCAAAAGTCCCCCCTCTTCAACGAGATGCGCTACACCGAAGACCCCGCCGAGATCGCCCAATGGGCCCCGCTCATGATGCAGGACCGCGCCCCCGGACCCGTCGCCGCCACCCGCGTCGACTCCGGCACCGACGTCGACTTCGGCGCCCTCACCCGCAAGCTCTTCGCCGCCCTCACCGCCGCCAGCACCGAACTGCTCCTCCAACACCGTGTCACCCGCCTCCGCCAGAACCCCGACCGCACCTGGCAGATCACCGCCCGCAACCTCGCCTCCAACGCCACCATTCGCCTCACCACCCGGTTCGTCTTCGTCGGTGCCGGCGGCGGCGCCCTCACCCTCCTCCAGCAGGCCGGCATCCCCGAAGGCCGCGGCTACGGCGGTTTCCCCGTCTCCGGCCAGTGGCTCCGCTGCACCAATCCCGCCCTCGCCGACCGCCACCAGGCCAAGGTCTACGGCAAGGCCGCCGTCGGCGCGCCTCCCATGTCCGTCCCCCACCTCGATCTCCGCCTCTCCGAAGGAAAGAAGGAACTCCTCTTCGGCCCCTACGCCGGATTCTCCACCAAGTTCCTCAAGACCGGCTCCTACCTCGACCTCGTCCGCTCCGTCCGCCCCAACAACCTATACCCGCTCCTCAAAGCCGGCGCCGACAATATGTCTCTCTCGAAGTACCTCGTCGGCCAGGTCATGCAATCCCCGCAGGACCGCTTCGAAGCCCTCAAGACCTTCATCCCCGACGCCAACATGTCCGACTGGAAGCTCGAAATCGCCGGCCAGCGCGTCCAGATCATCAAGCGCGACCCCAAACGCGGCGGCATCCTT
>CALMVL010000027.1 GCA_937873265.1 uncultured Granulicella sp. | reverse complement strand
GTGCAGCACGTCGTTGGGCTGCAGGTCCGCCGTGGCGCCGTCGAAGGTGGCGGGGGGTGTGAAGCCGGGGTTCTGCATACGGTCGCCGGTGGTGCGGATGACCTGGATGTCGACGGTGTGGCCGTGGGCGCGGAGGAGGTCAGCGATGTGGTTGGCTTGCCAGAGGGCGAGTTCGGAGCCCCGGGAGCCGATGCGGATGGTGAGCATAGTCAGGATTGAGGATACGGCAGCGGCGGGGGTGAGGGATTGGCGGCGGCAAGGCAGGTGGGGCAGAGACCCGGGATGCAAGCCACTTGCGGGTTGCGACGGGCGCACGCGGGTGGCCTGTGCGGCGTTATTGCGTCCGGCTTGCATGAGGCAAGTGGTGGACATAGGACCAAAACGGGAAGAGCTAAGCGAAAACCGGGGAAATACATGGACAGGCACCGGGTGGTGCTGACTATACTTCGTAGCGAGCCACGGATTGGGGAACGCAAGCCGAAGCTGACCGGAAGGATAGGAGAGAGATTGACTAAGGGCATTTCGAGACGAGGATTCGCGAAGCTGGTTGGGGCAGCGGGTGGAGCGGTGGCGCTGCAGGGGTCTGCGCAAGCGGCAGACCTGCAGCAGCAGCAGACGGTCGATGGCACCCAGGAGCGCGGATTTCCCGAGGGGTTTGTGTGGGGGTCGGCGACGGCGTCGTACCAGGTGGAAGGAGCGGTGAAGGAAGACGGACGGGGGGTGTCGATCTGGGACACGTTCTCGCATACGCCTGGCAAAACGCATAACGGCGACACGGGGGACGTGGCGGATGAGTTCTACCACCGGTACAAGGAAGACATCGCGCTGATGAGGAACCTGGGACTGAAGGGGTTTCGGTTCTCGGTGGCTTGGCCGCGCATCTTTCCGGAAGGGGTGGGGGCGCCGAACGCCAAGGGAATCGACTTCTACAGCCGATTGGTGGATGAGCTGCTCAGGAACAACATCCAGCCATACTGCACGCTGTACCACTGGGATCTGCCGCAGGCGCTCGAGGATAAGGGCGGATGGCAGAACAAGGAAACGTCGAAGGCGTTCGCGGACTACGCGGGATACACGGCGGGAAAGCTCTCGGACCGGGTGAAGCAGTTCATGACGGTCAACGAAATGCAGACGTATGTGGATCTCGGGTACGGGAACGGAACGCATGCGCCGGGGCTGAAGCTGGACCGGGCGGCGCTGGCGCAGGTGGCGCACAACGTGGTGCTGGGCCACGGTCTGGCCGTCGAGGCGATCCGGGCGAAGGCGAACCCGGGAACAAGGGTGGGGCTGGCGGACAACGCTGCAGCGACGGTGCCGATCCTCGAAACCCCCGAGCACATCGAGGCGGCGAAAAAGGCGTATCGGCAGATCAACGCGCGTTTCCTCACCGTGGTGATGGAAGGCAAGTACACGGACGAGTACCTGGCAGGGCTGGGTTCGGCGGCGCCGAAGACGACGCCGGACGAAATGCGCGCGATCGGAAGCAAGCTCGATTTTGTCGGGCTGAATGTCTACCAACCGGTGTATGTGATGGCCGACGGATCGGCGAAGGGATTTGGCCAGGTGCCCAATCCGGCTTCGTATCCGCATATGTTCAGTTCATGGCTGACGATTGGTCCGGAGGCGCTCTACTGGTCTCCCAAGCTGGCGACCACGTTGTGGAAGATTCCAGCCATCTACATCACCGAGAACGGGAGCTCGTCTACGGATGTCTTGAATGACAAGGGCGAGGTGCTCGACTCGGATCGGGTGATGTACCTGCGAAACTATCTGACGCAGCTGCAGCGGGCCGTCGCTGACGGAGTTCCAGTGAAAGGATACTTCCTCTGGAGTCTGCTGGATAACTACGAATGGGCGGATGGGTACGAGAAGCGGTTCGGGATCACCTATGTAGACTTCCAGACGCAGAAGCGTACGCCGAAGATGAGCGCAATGCTGTACAAGGCGATCATCGCGCGGAACGCGCTGGCTTAGTCCCTCGTGCGCTGTTCCCCTCTGTGCGGGATGCGAGGTCGCATCGGCTCTCGTCAACCTCGCCGGAGGTGTCCACCGACTCGCAGAGGCGCGCTACTGCAAACCACATTGCTCCCAAGCACGGCTTGCCTGCCTGCTCGAGCTCGACCCCGGTCGAAACCAGCGTGGGTGCGAAATGAAGTCACGAGCTGAACGCCCGACCTCGCCGAGCCCATCTCTGATCCGGTCATCGCTTCAGCCCCGCGAACACTCTTCCGTGCACTCCCGGTCCAGCAGGCTACTCGCCGTCTTCGCTGTCACCTTCCTCGCCCAGGTCCATCGCCGTGGCTTTCATCCCGGTCGGCGTTTCCAGCAGCACCTGGATCCTGCCTTCCGCCGCATCCAGCTCGCTCTTGCAGGCCGTTGACAGCCGAACGCCGTCCTCGAACAGTCGCACACTCTCCTCCAGTGTCAGCTCGCCACGCTCCAGCCGGTCCACCACCGCTTCGAGCTGTGCCAGCTGCTCTTCAAAACTCGCCATCTGCTGCCGCTCCTCCGTCCTGTACCCTACTCCGCCTCAAGCTCCAGCACCTGCGCTGCGGCCGCATACTTCCCAAACGGCGCGCTCACCTGCGCTCCCTGCACGTGCGATCGCACCTCGCGCAGCATCTCCCGCGCAATCCGAATGCCTTCGGCACGCGCCGCATCGGGCGTCTCTGCCGCGCTCATCCGTGCGAGAATCTGGTCCGGCATGCTGACGCGCAGATCATTTTTCATGAACAGCGCATTTTTTACACTGGTCAGCGGCCAGATGCCCGCGATCACAGGGATGCGAAATGGTGCGATGCGCGCCAAAAACTGCTCGAGCAGGCGCAGATCAAACACGGGCTGCGTGATGCAGAACTCCGCGCCAGCTTCCACCTTCCGTTCAAACCGGCGGATCTCCCCGTCGATCTCCGGCACCCCGGGGTTGGCCGCCACCGAAACCGTGAACCCAGCCGAAGCCCCGATCGCATTCCGGCCGATATCCAGCCCGTGGTTCAGTCCCTCAACGATCCGCACCAGCCCAATCGCGTCCACATCGAACACGGCCGTTGCATCCGGATAGTTTCCCGTCTTCGGCGGATCGCCTGTCAGACACAGGATGTTCTTGAGGCCGATCGACGAAGCGCCGATCAGGTCGCTTTGGATGCTGAGGATGTTGCGGTCGCGGCAGGTGTAGTGCAGCACCGTCTCGATCCCGACCTTCTGCTCGATCTGCACGCACAGGCTCTGCGCGCTCATCCGAGCGCTGGCCCGCGGGCTGTCCGGAACATTGATCGCATGGACGCCGAGCCCATGCAGGTACGCCGCGCCCTCGATCTCCCGCGAGCAATCAATCCCCTTCGGCGGAACGATCTCGACCAGGTTGCAGAAAGCTCCATGCGCCACCATCCAACCGATCCTCGAGCGTTCAGCCAGAGCAGGCGGCTGTACCCCCGCTCCTCCCTCGTTCGCCCGCGATGGGCTTTCCATCTCGATCGCTTCGATCTGCGCGTCCATCGCCCGCAGCGATCCTCGCATCGCCCGCACATGTGCCGGCGTCGTTCCGCAGCAGCCGCCCACCAGACTCGCCCCCGCCTGGATGAACCGTTTTGCGAAGCTCGCCATGTACTCCGGCGAGTTCATATAGATGGTGCGTCCGTCGACCGACCGCGGCGTCCCTTCGTTCGGCATCGCCGCCAGGGGCAGCGTTGTCGCGCTCCGCATCCGCTCAATGGCCGCGAGCACCGCCGCCGGACCCGCGCTGCAGTTGCATCCCACCGCGCTCGCGCCCAGCTCGGTCAGTCGCAGCGCCACCTCTTCGGGCGATGCTCCATCCCGGCACAGCCCACGCTCGTCCACCGACACCATCACCACCACCGGCAGATCCGGCGCCTCGCTCCGCGCCGCCAGTAACGCCTGCTCCGCCTCGAGAAGCGTCGGCATGGTTTCTGCAATCAGAAGGTCTGAACCGACGCCCGGGCCGCCCGCGGCCAGCGCCCGCACCTGCTCGGCAAACGCGTCCCGTGCGTCCCTGAGGCCCAACGTGCCGCCCACCGGCTCCAGCCGAACACCCAGCGGCCCGAGCGCCCCGGCGACAAACGCCTCCACCGACTGCTTCGCGCGTATCTGTTCCACGGCCTCACGCGCCAGGCGCACTCCAGCCTGGTTGATCTCGGTCAACCTCCCGCGCAGCCCGAAGTGCTCGAGCCGAAACGGGTTCGCGCCAAAGGTGTTGGTCTCAATCACCTCTGCGCCCGCCTGCAGATACTCCATGTGGATCGTTTCCACCATCTCCGGCTGGGTCAGGTTCAGCTCGTCGTAGCAGCGATTGATAAAGACGCCGCGCGAGTAAAGCATCGTGCCCATCGCGCCATCGCAGAGCACGGTTCTGCCGGAGAACAGCCCAGCTGCCGCCGCCATGGTCCCTGCGTCTCTCTCCACTGCAGCCGCCACACCATCCCCCGTCCAACCGAATGCCGAAACCGGCGCTTGTCGCCTCTCGCTATGGTATGCCAGCAGATCGGTCGCGCAACATGCGCAGGCCGCAGCGCGCGCGCGAGTACCCGCTCGGGCGGGTCGAAAACGGGCGGAAAATCCCCGCGCGGGCGCGCACCGTCGCGCCGGTTGAGGGGGTTCGCTTTGCTATACTCGGGGGGACACAGCGCCTCCACTTCCGGGTGGCGCTCCCTGTGCTCAGGCTGGAGTTACTACCGTTGAAAGCAAGTCGTCTTCGTCGTCCGTTTCTGTTCGCTGCTCCTCGATCCTTCCTGGCACAGTGCATCTCCGGTCTTCTTCTCGCAATCGCGGCAATCGGTCTGGGCTCCTGCGCAAAGAACTACTACTACTTCCCCACCTACAACTACGCCAACCGGCCCGTTCCCCCCAGTAAGCTGGCCAATCGCGTCATGGTCGCGGTTACGCAGGGTGGAAGCGCCGGCTCCCTTCAGATTCTGGACGGCTCACGGGACATCCGGCAGAACGTGGAAAACACCATTCACAGCTTCTCCATCAAAGGCTTCAGCGCACCCTACCCGAATCTGATCCTGAACTTCCCTGAGCAGATCCACGGGTACGTCTACTCTCCCGCGGCTCCCCCCTCGACAGCTGCCGGCACGCTCACGACGATCAACTACGGAACCGAGACCACCACGGGCGCGATGGGCTCGTACACGTCCATCGCGAGCTCGGTCGCCGCCACAGCCGACCAGCAACGTATCTACTCCACTCAGGAAACAACCGGCCAGCTGCTCGTCCTCGACAACTCCACAGGGTCGCAGTACGCGCTCAATCTGCCGAATGTCTACAAGGTCGCCGTCAACCAGGGCGATACGCTCGCTCTCGCGATGGTGCGCAACTCCGACACGCTCTATCGTGTGATCAAGCTGAACGCGAACCAGGCGCCGCCGCCGGGGTACGTCGACTGTCAGCCGCTCGTTCTGCCGGTGTACTGCGTCATTCCTGTTCCCGGCAACTACGACCGACCGGTCGACGCCTATTTTTCCCTCGACGGAACCACGGCGTACATTCTGAACTGCGGCCCGGAGTGTGGTGGAACGACCGCCGGCCTCACGCTCCTTCAGGAAGCCATCCTCACCATCTACACCATCCCGACCTCGCTTCCCTACCCGTCTCCCGTCACCGCTTCGGTCGCGGTCCCCGGGGGCGTTACGGCTGCGCTCTCAGACGGCACAACGCTGTACGTGGCCGGCCAGCAGCTGCAGCCGGATGGCCTCTACGCTGGAATGCTCTCGACGATCAATCAGGCCAGCAACACGGTCACCGCGACCTATTCGATTTCAGACGGCTATCACACCAAGCTGCTCTTTGCCGACGACAACACCCTTTGGATCGGAGCGCAGCAGTGCGCCAACGGCGAGCGCGCCAAGCTTGGCCTCAACTACAACTGCCTCACGCGCTTCGACACCTCTGCCCTGTCGGCGCAGCTCATCCCCAACGTGACCCCCGGCGGATCGACCACGGTTCCCTTTCCGAACGAGAACAATAACCAGTACTACTACGGCGACCTCACCGGTCTCTGCTGGGTGCAGAACCTGCACAAGGTGTACACCGCGTATGGCGGCCAGGTACACGCCTTCCACACCGTCGACGGCTCCGAGATCAATAACTTCTACATCACGGTCCAGGGGACAGCTCTGGACGTCGCCTACATGGACGCGCTGACCAATTCGGCAGACTAGACCGGTGCCGATTCCGGGGAGCCACCCGCCGACGACCCTCGACGTCCTCGCCATCGCCGCGCACCGCGATGACGTCGAGCAGACCTGCGGCGGAACCCTGCTCGCTCAGCAGGTGCTTGGCTGGCGCACCGGCATCCTCGACCTCACCCAGGGTGAGTCCGGCACCCGGGGCACGGCGGCCGAGCGGGCAAGCGAAGCCGCCGACGCAGCCCGCATCCTGCGTGTTGCGCACCGCGAGGCACTCGATCTGCCGGACGGCAACGTTCAGAACACTCAGGAAAATCGCCTGAAACTGGCCGAGGTTCTGCGCCGTCTGCGGCCGCGCGTGGTCCTCCTTCCTTACTGGCAGGGCCGCCACCCGGACCACTACACCGCCTCCACGCTGGGGTACGAGGCGTGTTTCCAGGCCGGGCTCCAACGGCTTGTTCTTCCGGGCGGAGATCCGCCCTATCGGCCGTACAAGATCCTCTATGCCTCGCTCTATGCTGACGTCCGGCCCACGTTTGTGGTCGACATCACGCCGCATATCGAGACCCGACTGGCGTCGCTGCTGGCCTACCGCTCCCAGTACGGCAACCAGGCCGCGGGCGCCGGTCTGTTCGTTCCGGAAGAGGAAATCCGCGAGCGAACCTTTGCGACCGCTCGTCACTACGGCCTTCTGGCGGGCGTCCGGTATGCGGAGCCGTTCATTCAGAAAGAGGTCGGTTTGGTTCCCGATTTGGTACAACTTCCCGTGCAATCAATCTAGATCGCATTTCGGTCTCGCTTTTCCCGGCCAGATCAGGCATCATCGTCCCGGTAATAGATTGACGTACGTTTCTCGGTGGAGTTTTTGTGAATGTGTTACGGACTGCAAACCACAACGGCCTCCGAAACGTACTTCAAGCAGCAAAGTATGTCGCCGTAGCTCTATTCGACTCAATTGCTAAGTGAGAGGCCTCTCGTGGACAAGAAGCAAATCGGAAACATCTTCGCACCAACCCGCCGGAGCTTTCTAGCGGGTGCGGGCGCGGCCGGAGCGGCTGCGCTCGTTGCGGGCTGCTCCAGCAGCGCGCCGATCAACACCGGCGGAACGGGCCCATCGCCCAGCTATCCGGCGCTGGACATCACCGACAACGATATCCTGAACTTTGCGCTCAACCTCGAGTATCTCGAGGCGGAGGTCTACCTGCGAGCGTCCACCGGCACCGGCGTCTCTGCCGCTGACGCGGGCAGCTCCAGCGCCGGCTCGGTCAACGGAGGAGCCCAGGTCAACTTCAGTGGGAACACCGTTCTCCAGGAGTTCTTCTACGAGATCGCACAGGACGAACTCAACCACATCCGCGCTATTCGCGCAACCATCACGGGCAACGGCGGATCCCCCATCGATCGGCCAACCATCGATCTTACCGCCGGCTTTACCGGCATCGCCACCGCTGCCGGCCTCCCCGCCAGCTTCAATCCTTTCGGCGACCCAAACAGCATCGCCGTCGCCGCGTTCTCGCTGATCGACGTCGGTCTGGCCGCCTACACGGGAGCCGCTCCGCTGCTGACAAGCAACACCATCCTCAACGCCGCTGCCGGCATTCAGGCCGCCGAAGGCTACCACTCCGGCGCGATCCGCTCGTACATCGCCGGCATGGCCGCCGCTTCCGCCAATTCGACCTACCTGAACTACGCCAACATGATCGCTACCTTCCGTGCCACCCTCGATGATCAGAAGGACACCAGTCTCAGTACCACCAGTGTCGTCTTCGCGGACTCGAACGCGCTCGGCTGGGCCCACACCACCTCCGAAACCCTGCACCTCGTCTATGGCGCGGGCGGCGGAGCCGGTCTGGCAAAGGGCGGCTTCTTCCCGAATGGTCTCAACGGCTCCATCTACGCAACCACAGCATAAGGATAGCGACCTCCATGGCAAACGCAGAGACACAACAGCTCGACTCCATTATCTCCAGCCGCCGTGCGCTGCTCGCGCTGGGCGGAGCGGCCCTCGCTGGGCTGGCGTTCGCCCCCAAGGCGAAGGCCCAGGCAGCCGGCGCAACCTTCTCCGATAACGACATCTTGAACTTTGCGCTCAACCTCGAGTACCTCGAAGCGCAGTTCTACACCCTCGCCGCCTCGGGCCAGACCATCGACCAGGTCGGCATCGGCATCGGCTCCGGGACCAACGCGTCGACCGGCGGCGTCGCCACAGTCACCACCAAGGCCGGTGGACCGGCCGCCTGCGCGGTGCCCTTCAGCAACACCGTCATCCAGGCGTACGCCACGGAGATCGCCTCCGAAGAACGGAAGCACGTCTCTTTTCTGCGCAACGCACTCAGCACCAACGCCGTCGGCCAGCCGCAGCTCGACCTCTACAACAGCTTCAACGCTCTGGGCGTCCTTCTTGGTCTTCCCTCCTTTGACCCTTTCGCGAGCGATGTCAACTTCCTGCTCGGCTCCTACATCTTCGAGGATGTCGGCGTGACCGCCTATCACGGCGCTGCTCCGCTCATTACGGACAAGGTGAATGTTCTGCCGGCAGCCGTCGAGATTCACGCAGTGGAAGCAAATCACTCGGGCATGGTCCGCATGACGCTGCTCGGCATCGACAGCGGCACCATCACCGTTCCAAGCTACACCCCGGGAAGTATCAAGGGCTTAAGCTTGACTCAGGTGACAACCGCGATCTCGGGCGCTCGCACCATGTTCGCTCAAGCGAACGCCACGACGCAAATTACCGATGACTACGGTCTGACCCCGGTCCCGGTGCCACTGAATACCAGCACCGACAGCACCATCATGTCGGGATCGACGTCGTACACCGCCGGCCAGATCTTTGATATTCCCCTGGTCGCTGTTACCGCCAGCGCTGCGGGAGTCACGCCGGTCGTTCTCGGCAATGGCACTCCGGGACTCGGATACGCCCGCACCACCGCGCAGGTGATCAACATCGTCACCGCGGGCGGACCGACCGACCCGAAGACCCTGATCACCTCCGGCGGGTTCTTCCCCTCCGGTCTGAACGGCCTGTTCGTCACCGGCGTCCAGCCCGCAGCATCCTAACCGGGCAGCTCCAGAAAGCGGGCGCTGGCAGGGTATCTGTCAGTGCCCGTTCTTTTTACCCACAAGTGCCGTCCCGCAGATTCGCTCAGCGATCCTTCCGGCGCCGCTCGACGAGTGACGTGAGCTCCTCCATCGCCGCACCCGTCTCCACCGGCTCCGCCATCGCCTCCGCCGCGATCACCTTCTGGTTACCCCCGCCTTTCGCCTGGTAGAGCGCCGCGTCGCTCTGGTCCACCAGATTCTGCCAGCTCCATCCGCAACGGTCAGACGAACTCACGCCAAAGCTCGCCCGTATCTTCACCGTCTCACTGCGATAGCGGACCCTCAGCTCTTCGATCCGCGACCGGAGCCGCTCCGCCACCGTCACCGCTTCGTTCACATCGGTGTCCGGCAGCAGAATGCAAAACTCATCCCCCCCCATCCGTGCGATCGAATCCCGATCCCGCACGCCGGCCCTCAGCGCCTCGGAGACGGCCTGCAGCACAGCATCTCCGCAGCTGTGTCCGAGTCGGTCGTTGATGCCCTTCATCCCATCAAGATCCATCATGACCACGGCAAGCCGGCCGCGCATGCGCATGCACCGAAGCGTCTCTCGCACAGCGATCCGTTTAAACGCCCATCGGTTCAGCAGTCCCGTCAGCTCGTCGATCTGCGCCCGCCACAGCAGCTCAATCCGCAGCTTCGCCGCCGAAAGAAACGCGAACCCAAAGGCCGCCGCCCCATTTGCCAGCAGGCACCCGGCAAACCAGATTTGGTCCATGTCAGCGGAAGCGCTCCGGTGCGCAAAGGACGTATACCGCAGGGTGACGGCAACCCGCATCAGGTTGATCAGCGAGTAGAGGCATAGCGCAACGCCGGCGAAACGCCCCGCCGCCTCAACTCCATCACCGGAAAAGCTGAACAGCGCCGACGCGGTCAGCGCCGCCTGGATCCCGAGCGTAGCGCTCACCAGCAGCGTCAGCACGGGATGTCCCGGAGCGACCCCGGCGAGCACCAGCGGAGCAACCGTAACCAGGCCCAGCAAAGTCAGTTGAAGCGGCCACAGCAGGCGAGGCCGATCCAGTAACTCGGCAAAGCTCCGGTGCAGCATCAGCGTCCCTGCAACCAGCAGAACACCGCTTGCCGCGACCGCTACCGAGCTCGGCAGCGCGCCGCCCGAAAGCATGAGGCAGAGCATCGCCAGTCCCTGCAGGGCGTTTGCTCCGGCAAACCAGCTCGCCCCACGGGAACGGCCGAGAACGCGCGCCTGCACGGCCACCACCGCCGTATAAAGAAGAAACAGAAGCAGGTTGGCGACTGCAAGTGTCTGTGGATCCATTACCGCCCTGGGAGGTCTCCTTCACGGACCATCGAGAACAGCAGCCGGTGCGCTGTCACCATCCGCGCAGCGGGCCTGCTGCAACTCGCGGTCCAGCATCGTTATCGCAGCGACGGACGCGAGCCGGACCTGGACAAAGGAGACGACCTCCTTAGTACAGTACACGGGCGCCCGGGTTGGCAACACCGGTATTCGGTCCAGAAGCCGCAGCGACACGTCCCGCCAGACCGAGTGGTCGACCAGCGTGTGCTCGGGAACCAGGATCGCGTCGGCGCGATCCAGAAAGTAGCGCGCGGATGGTTTGAAGTCCGCCACCTCCGGATCCAGCACGGAAAGGAAGACCTCCGGCCGAAGAAACCGCAGGATGCTGTTCGACTCAATAACCACATCCCCCGGAGCCGCCGCCAGTTCCTTCCGGATGCGCGGCATGGCTTCTGCCAACATACCTTGGCGCGTCCGCACCCACACCGCCCGTGCCGCGCCCGCTGCGAGATACCGTGCCGTGTCCGTCCCGCTCGTTGAACTGCGCTCCTCGCTCACCGCCACCAGGTGATCTCCCGTGTCGCAGTCGCACGGCTTTCCATCGGCGGAGCAGACCCCGTGGCCAAACTGTGTGATCTTGAAGGCAGTCCAGTTCCGCTCCGGCATCGCGGCAATCAGTCCTGCCACCACGCTTGTCTTGCCCACATTGCGCGAGTGCCCGCCAACGATCACCAACGCCATCGACAACCTCCCGAACGGCTCCGCGCAGCGAGCGTGGAGGAAAGCGGCACAGCTTCTAGGATGCGTTCAATCGGCGCTCGAAAACGCGCTGGAGCTCACGTTCGGCGCAGCCTGGCAAGATCCCGCAGATACTGCCGAATCGGCCGCGCCGGGATGCCCCAGAACACCTCACCCGGCCCATGGATCTTTTTTCCCGTCGGAACGCCGCATTTCGCCCCAAGAATGACCCCGGGGCCAATCGTCACGTGCTCCGCGATGCCAACCTGCCCAGCAACGACGGCCCCGTCCTCGACAACACTCGACCCCGAAATGCCGGTCTGCGCGGCGATAATCACATTCCGCCCAATGCGAACGTTATGCCCAACATGGACCAGATTGTCCAGCTTGCTTCCACGCCCAATCCGCGTCTCTCCCAGCGCCCCCCGGTCCACGGTGGTGTTCGCGCCGATCTCTACATCACCTTCGATCACCAGCCGCCCCTGCTGCGGAAAACCCAGATACTCGCCCGTTTCCGGATCGCGCACATACCCAAAGCCCGTCGACCCCAGCACCGCCCCGGCCTGAACCACGACCCTTCGGCCAATCTCGGTCTGTGAGTGGATCACGACGCGAGCCCCGATGCTGCAGTCGTCCCCGATGACCACGCCATCGCCGATCACAACACCCGGCCCGACCCGCGTGCCAACTCCCAGCCGAACGCCTTCGCCCAGCGTTGCCGACGGGTGGACACCTCCATCATGCAGCAACGGCGTGATCCGCTGAGCCGCCCGCGCGAACGCATACCGCGCGTCGGGAACCCAAAGCACCCTCGCGTTCTCGCCTCCGGCAGGAACGGACTCGGCATCTCTCAGCGCCGCGTTCGCCAGAATCAGCCCAGCCTCCGATTGCAGCGCCCGATACAACGTCGCCTGGTCCGTCGCAAAAACCAGCGTCTCCGCATCCGCGTCTTCGATCCCCGACACCCGCCGAATCTCCCGCGCGCGCCCGACCGGTGACACGCCCAACATCGTCGCCAGCTCCGCGGAGCTTGCCATCAGTACACCCCAGCCTCTCCAGCCGGTCGCGTCTTCCATCGCCGGTGAAGCCACAGCCACTGCTCCGGGTATCGCCGGATATACGACTCCAACACCCGATTGAAGAGCGCCGTGTTCGCCACCGCGTCCGCCTCCGGATCGTCTGTCTGCTCGAGCGTCAACTCCTCGCCGAAGTGCAGCACATACCTCCGCTCCGACGCCTCCCACAGGAGGAATCCCGGCAGAACCGCTGCTCCCGTTCTTTGCGCAATCCGTGCCAGGCCCGACGCCGTGCACGCCGGCACGCCGAAAAATGGCACAAACACACCCTGCGGCGGCGTCATGTTCGTATCCATCAAAATGCCGACAGCCTCTCTCGCGTGCATCGCCTCGAGGAGACCGCGAGCAAACGAGTCCTTGTGAATCACACGATTTCCATGCAGGCACCGGATCCGGTTCACCAGCGCATCGACCAGCGGGTTATCCAACCGCCGGATCACCATGCCCATCGGATAGCCCATCAGCGAGTGGAAGAAGCTTGAAAGCTCCCAGGCTCCCAGGTGGCCCGTCAGGATCAACGCCCCGCGACTTCGTTTCGCCGCCAAAAACCGCTCCAGCCCCTCGTACCGGACAAAGCTGGTCGCTCTTTCGCGCGTATATCCAGACATCTGGCAGAACTCAGCCAATAGGTTCCCGAGATGGCGATACTCCTGCCGCAGCAGCTGTGTTCGCTCGGCCGGGCTTCTCTCCGGAAATGCTATCTGCAGGTTGCGCTCTCCCACCCGGCGCAGCCGTGGCACAGCCGCGTAGGCGACCGCGGCGACGCCCCGCCCCAAAAGCCGCGCCGAGTTGCGTGGCAAAACCCCGAGCAGTCGAACCAATCCCCAGACCAGCAGAAACTCCGCCCGCTGCCGAAGCGTTACCCTGCCCACCAACATCGGGCCAACTTTTGCCAGGCTCGCCAAACATCTGATTCTATCAACTTGACCTCATCCCTTTCCCGCAAGCTCGGCCATGGCCAGCTCACACCGCGGCGCTCCCGCACGCATCCCACCTTCCGTGACCCTCGCGCCAGAGATCGCCGCCCGCTTTCAGCTTTTTCTTGATCACCTTCCCAACGGCTCCCGCACTCCCATCCACATCTTCACCGACTCGGACGCTGACGGCCTTCCCGCCGCCGCCCTCCTCGTCCGCGCCCTGCAAGCCGCTGGCTACCCCAACACCACGGCGGAGGTCCGCCTCAAGCACGAGTCCGCCTGGAACCCTCACGTCCTCGACCGCCTCCGCTCCCGCAAACCCGAAGCCCTCATCTTCGCCGATCTTGGTAGCCGGCCCGACCCGCTTCTGCCCGGCATCCCCACCCTCCTTCTCGATCACCACTTCCCCACCGGAACCCCGCCCGAAGCCACCCTGCTTACCAGCTACGGCACCTCCGAAGATCAGCGCGCCATCCCCACCACCGGCCTTCTCGCGTACTGGTGCGCCCTCGCCATCGCGCCGGACGAAGCCCCCACCTGGCTCTGGCTCGCCGCCATCTCCCTGCTCTCCGACCTCGGCGACAAAGCCCCCTTCCCCGAGCTCGCCCTCGCCAAAAAGCAGTTCGGCGGCGGAGCCCTCCGCGACGCTACCTCGCTCCTCAACGCACCACGCCGCACCGCCACCGGCGACGCCTCCGCCGCCCTCCAACTCCTGCTCCTCGCCGACTCCCCCAAAGACCTCCTCTCAGGCAGCCATCCCCAACTCGCCACCCTCCAGGCCGCCAAAGCCGAGGTGGCTGACGCCCTTGCCCTCGCCCGCAAACTTCCTCCGCGCTTCTCGACCAAGGTCCGCGAAGAGCTGGGCGCCGACCTCGTCGCCATCCGCATGGACACTCCCACCCAGGTCCACCCGCTCGTCGCCCAGCAGTGGCGCGCCCGCTTCCCCAAGTCCGTCATCTTCGGCGTCAACACCGGCTTCCACCCCGGCTGGGTCCATTTCTCCGGCCGAGCCCCCGCCTCCGTCGACCTCATCGCCTTCCTCCGCGCCCACCGACCACCCGAGGCCGACTCCCGCTACGGCAACGGCCACGACCAGGCCGCTGGCGGAGCCCTCCCCACCACCGTCTGGAACCGTTTCGCCGCCGACCTAGGCTTCGGCCCCGAGATGCAGGTCGCGGAAGCCTAGGGCAGAGTCGCATCAGGGACCCCGCCGACTCCCGTCCTCGCCTCCTGCCGTTGCTTTTCTTTTTGTCATTCCCGCAGGGAACCTGCTTCTGCCTTTGCTCTTGCCGTTGCCGTTCTTGTTGTCATTCCCGCAGGGAACCTGCTTCACCCTTGCTTTTCTCAGTCAGTCCAAAAAACCACCCGCTTCTACCCACACCTCGCGAACACCACATGCCGCCCAACACCCCCAAACTCGCCCGCTGGAAGCACCTCACTGAAACACTCCTCCCCGCCCGAGCCCGCGACCTCCACTCGCCCATCTGCCTCGACCACTGCTTCAAACGCATCACCCTCGACCACGCCTGCGC
>CALMVL010000026.1 GCA_937873265.1 uncultured Granulicella sp. | reverse complement strand
TTCCGCGAGCCCCTCGATCGCACCTTCGAGCAGTGGCAGCGCAGCTTCCCGTTCGACTGGCGCCTCCTCCCCCACGAGGTCGCCGCCTCGAAGGCCCACGCCCGCACGATCGCCGCCGTCGGCATCCTCACGCCAGACGAGCTGCAAAGAACCCTCGACGGCCTCGACCGCGTAGGCGAACGCGCCCTCAACTGGGCTCACCGCATCAGCGCCACTTCGGGCCAAATTGACTACGAAACCTCGAACGCCCAGGTCGGCGCCGCCATCGTCGCCTCCGCCCCGCAGGCCGAAGACATCCACCACTTCGTCGAGCTCGAACTCACCCGCGAGATCGGCACGCTTGCGCTCAAGCTCCACACCGGACGTAGCCGCAACGAGCAGATCGCCACCGACATGCGCCTCTTCGTGCGCGACGCCATCGACACCACGTTCACCGGCCTGCACGCATGGCTCAACGCCCTTCTCACTCTTGCCGAAACAAACGCCGACGACGTCATGCCCGGCTACACCCACCTCCAGCGCGCCGAACCCGTCCTGCTCGCGCACTGGCTCCTCGCCTACGTCGCCATGCTCGAGCGCGACCTGAGCCGCTTCACCGACGCGCGCACCCGCCTCAATCTCTGCCCTCTCGGCTCCGGAGCCATCGCCGGAGCCACCCTCGCCCTCGACCGCACGATCGCCGCGCAGGCCCTCCACTTTACCGCCCCCACCCCCAACAGCATGGACGCCACCTCCGACCGCGACTTCATGCTCGACTTCGCCCAGGCCGCCAGCACCCTCGGCCTCCACATCTCCCGCTTCGCCGAAGAACTCACCCTCTACGCCACCGCCGAATTCAACTTCGTCGACCTGCCCGAAGCCTTTTCCACCGGCAGCTCCGCCATGCCGCAGAAGAAGAACCCCGACCTCACCGAGCTTGCCCGCGGCAAAGCCGCCC
The DNA here is from genome assembly GCA_937873265.1 of uncultured Granulicella sp. Classification (GTDB taxonomy): domain Bacteria; phylum Acidobacteriota; class Terriglobia; order Terriglobales; family Acidobacteriaceae; genus Edaphobacter. The sequence goes on along the minus strand of CALMVL010000026.1, from coordinate 6,296 downwards.
GCCTCCTCGGCGCCAGCACCGCCCTCAGCACCCTCATCAAGGGCCTTCCGCTTGCCTACAACAAGGACCTCCAGGAAGGCCAGGAGCAGATCTTCGACATTGCCGACACGCTCGCCGGCCTCCTCGCGGTGCTCCCAAACTTCACCCGAACCCTCAGGTTTCGGACCGCCAATCTCGCGGACGCTGCCACCCACGGCTACCTCAACGCCATGGCCGGGGCCACTTACCTCTCCAACAAGGGCGTCCCCTTCCGCAAAGCCCACGAGATCATCGGCAACGCCGTCCGCCTCGGCCTTGAGACCGGGCGCGAACTGAACGCCCTCAGCCTCGCCGAACTCCAGGCCCTCAGCCCCGAGTTCACATCCGATTTCTTTGGCGCCATCACCCTCCAAGCCACGCTTGACTGCCACGACGTGCCGGGCGGGACTGCCCGCCACCGCGTCCGGGAGGCGCTCTCGGCGGCACGGCAGCGCCTCCGCATCCCCACCGCAACATCCGCATCTGAACCTGAGGTGATGGAGGTCCGAAGTGCCCTTTAGTCTGCTCTCCCCGGCGGCCACCGAAACCACCGACCCCGACCCCGCACAATCCGCTCCAGCCCCCAAATCGGCAGCCGTCCGCAAAGCCAAACTCCAGGACGCCGAGCACATCTTCATGCTTATTGCTTCGCTCTCGCACGACGGCACTCTCCTCCGCCGCTCCTATGCCGAAATTTGCGAAAACGCGCGCGACTTCACCGTTGCCGAAAGTCCCGAAGGCGAGTTCCTTGGCTGCGGAGCCCTCCATCTGTATGGTCCGCACCTCGCCGAAGTTCGCTCCATCGTCGTCCGTCCCGAAGCCAAGGGCCAGGGCGCGGGCGGCCGCCTTCTCAGCGCTCTGCTTGCCGAGGCCGAAGACAATGGCGTTACCTGCGTCTGCCTCTTCACCCGCATCCCGAACTTCTTTCTCCACTTCAACTTCCGCGCTGTCGACCGAACTCTCCTGCCTGACAAGATCTACAAAGATTGCCAGACCTGTCCGCGCCTTTACGCCTGCGACGAGGTCGCCATGGTTCGCGGCGAAATCCCCCGCATCGCCGTCCTGGGTCCCAGCAAGATTGCAAAACCTGAGCTCGTCAAGCTGCAAGCGGGCTCGCTCGTCAGTCCCTAGCCCTTACCACGCGTGCAGGAAACCGTCCTGCTCCGAAACCGACACCTGCGTGCTGAAAAGATCGGACAGTGCGCGATCCGTCAGCACCTCATTCCGCGGCCCGTCCGCCACCACCCTCCCATCGCGCATCAGCAACACTCTGCCAATCTCCGGAAAAATGTCGGGGAGGTGATGCGTGATCAGCAGAACGGTCGTTCCCGCCGCCGCCAGCGAGCGAAGCAAGCCCCGAAGCTGCCGTTGCGCCGCCAGATCCAGCCCATTCGAAGGCTCATCCAGCAACAGCATCGCAGCGCCCCCGTCCCCAGCGGAAGCCCGCGATCCAACAAGCGCCCGAGCGATCATCACGCGGCGCTGCTGCCCCGCCGACATCTCCCCCACCAGCCTGTCCCGAAGCGAAACCGCATCCACCTCCGCGAGTGCCGCTGCGGCTGCCTCCTTCATCGCCGCCGTGACCTCGAGATTGGGCCAAAGCGTCGATGAAGAGAAAAACCCCGTTACCACCGCATGAAGGCCGGCTGTGGTCAGCATCGGCTTTCCCGGGAGCTCCGCCGAGACCAGACCCATACGTCGCCGCAGCTGCGTCAGATCCCACCTCTCCCGTCCAAAGATGCGAACGTGCGTCTCCGGCCGAACCAGCGGGTACAGTTCGCACGTGATCGTCTTCAGCAGCGTGGACTTCCCGCACCCGTTCGGTCCCAGAATCGCCAGGTTCTCCCCCGGGTGTAACCGAAGCGAAATGTCCTTCAACACAACGGAGTCGCCGCGCGCCACTGACACATGGCTGAGATCGAGGATCGGTTCTGGCACACCTCCACCATACCGCCCCGGACGGCTACGGCCTTATAGCAGGCCAACCTCCGCTGGCATCTGCCCAAGCACGCGAAACGACGAATCCGCAGCCGATCGTTGCTGCTGGAATGCAAGCGGCGCCGGCTGGGCAACCGCCGCGCCCGGCCAGTGCACCTCCGGCAACGCCTCAAACGCCGGTTTCGCGAACAGGTAGCCCTGCATCAGGTGAATTCCGCAGTCCCGTACCGCCTCGTACTCCTCCACCGTCTCAATCCCCTCGGCGACAATCTCCACTCCGAGCGAGCTTCCAAGCGCCACGACCGCCTTCACGATCGCGAGGGCCGTCGGCCGCACAGGTAAGTCCCGGATCAGGTCGAGGTCCAGCTTAAGCACATCGGTCGAGACACTCGCCAGCAGGTTCAGCGAAGAGTACCCCGCGCCGAAATCGTCCAACGCCAGCCGAAAACCATGCTTGCGGTACTCCGCCACAATTGCCGCCAAATGCGCTTTGTCCTTTACCTTCTCCGCTTCCGTGATCTCGAAGACCAATCGATCCAGCGGAAATCCCAGTCGCTGCGAGGTCTTCAGCGTCAGTTGAATGCACGCCGCGGGGCTATATACCGCGCCCGGCATAAAGTTGATCGATAGCCGCGCGCCGGTTTCCGCCATTTGCAGACCCGCAGCCATTTCGATCGCTCGAACCCGGCAGTTCTGGTCAAAGCTGTACTGATTCTCCGGCGTCACCTGGCTTAGGATCTGGCCGGCCGACTCATTGTTGAGGCCGCGTACGAGCGCTTCATACGCGTACACGCGATGCGCCTTCGTATCGACGATTGGTTGGAAGGCCATGGAAAACGGAAACGGCGCGGCGACTCCATCCGCGCATGCGCTGCACTTTGACGATCGTGTATTGGACATGGCGGCATATCGGCCTAACCTGGTGCATTAGGCCGGTTGATCTCTCCTTAGCTACACACTAGAAAATCTGCCTCTCGGCGCGAATGCCCCACAAGGTGCACCTCGACTTGCGGCGGACGGTACCTTACTTGCTCAGTTCATGGTTCTCGGCAACGGCGCTCCACCCGCAGCCACACGCCCTTTGCCGGCCGCAAACTTACCGCCGGCCGTAGCTTGAGTCCCAGCCCAGCCCCAGCCGCCGGAGCCAGCTGCCAATCCCGCGCCAGCACCGCCAGCACAAACGTGCCCTCCATCCACGCCAGCCCCTCCGCAATGCACTGGCGCGAACCACCCGCAAACGGAAAGTAGCTGTACCGCGGCCGCGCCGCCTTCTCCACCTCCGTAAATCGTCCCGGATTGAACTGCTCCGGCTCCGCAAAGAACCGCGGATCGCGATGCACGGCAAACTGCGGAGCCAGGATCGCCGCCCCGCGCGGAATCTCGTACCCGGCAACCTGGTACGGCGTCGCGCACTCCCGTCCCGTGACCCACACCGGCGGAAACAGGCGCATTGCCTCCGCAAACACCTGCGTCGCCAGCGGCAGGCGAGGGTAATCGGCTGCGCTCGGCGGCCGCGTCCCAAGCGCCCCGGCGGCTTCCGCCGCAAGCTGCTCCTGTGTCTCCGGATGTTCTGCCAGCAGGTACAACGCAAACGAGAGGGCATTGGCCGTCGTCTCATGCCCCGCCAGAACGATCGTCACGCACTCATCCCGCAGCTGCCGGTCCGTCATCCGGCCCCCAGCCGACTCCGGCTCAGGGTCGGTCGCCGATAGCAGCATCGACAGCAGATCCCCACGGTCCGTCGGATCCGCCCGGCGCTCCGCGATCATCCGGTAGATCAGCCGATCCAGGTACTCCCGTCCGGCGCGCAAACGTCGCATCGCCGGAATCGGCATCCGCTGAATCTGCTGCGAAAACGGAACAAACGCGAGCGGCAGAAAGCTCATGAAGCTGTCCACCGCCGAGGCCATGGCCCGAACGCCATCCGCCTCGCCGGCCCCATGGAGCGAGTCGAGATCAAAAAGCGTCTTTCCCACAATCCGCAGCGCCAGCTCCAACATATCCGCATGCACGTCCCGCACCGCCCCGGACGTCCACCGCTCTGCCATCTCCACCGTCTTGCCCGAGATCACCTCGGCATACCCAGCGATCCGCTGCCGCAGAAACGCCGGCTGCGCCAGCCGTCGCTGCCGCATGTGGAACGGCTCCTCCGAGGTCAGCAGCCCTGTGCCCAGCACATCGCGCGACCGCTGCATCACCAGATTGCGATGGTGGTTCGGCGCGTCTTTCAGAAAGAAATCTGCAATCAGATCCGGATGGTTCAGCTGGTACACATGCCGTCCCAGCACCGTGTAGTGGTTCAGATCCCCGAACCGCCGAGCCGTCTGCAGCATAAACTCCGCCGAATTGCGTCGGAGCGGCCCACCCGAGAGCAGCTCCCGGGCAAACGACGGGCCCGCCGGATAGCGCGAGTCGCGCGACGGCTGGATCTGAACAGGCATGTTCACTCGAAGCAGTGTAGATCTGCTCTTTTGATACGGCGCAGCAGTCCCCAAAATCCCAGGCACCCTCCGCGCAACGGCCCGATCCCCGCATGCTTCTTACTCGCGAGTGAGCACGCGAGCCACGTGTTAGCCGCGACGCACGGCCGATCCCGGCAGCCCAACCCCGAACAAAGGAGACAGTGATGGCAGGTCTGGGATTTGACAATCAGATACCCGGAGTGATCGACGCAAAAGCGCACTCCGTCATCGACTACGTGCATGTCGTCACAAACTTCGCAGTGGCCGCACTTCTGTGGAAGAAGAACCGAAAGGCCGCCTACGCCGCGGCAGGACTCGGCGCCGGCGTTCTCTTGAATACACTCATGACCGATTACCCGCTCGGCGTGTTTCGCGTCTGGAGCTTTCGAACCCACGGCATCCAGGACTACGGGGGCGCCGCCGCCAGCGCCGCGCTTCCCACCCTGCTCGGTTTTGCCGACCGACCCGAAGCCTGGTTCTTCCACATTCAGGGCGCGGCCGAAACCGGCATCGCCGCTCTCTCCGACTACTCCGACAGGACCAAACACTGGTAGCGCCGAGCCCGGGCGACGCGTCGGGCCGGCCCACCGGACGCGTTTCGCACGCGACTACTTCTTTGGGGAGAGTCCCACCCGAAACAGTACCTCCAGGATCCGCGTTCCCGCCTTGATCGAAGCCCGGAGGTTCCCCGCAACCTTGCTCTCGCCACCGATACGGTTCCGGTAATCCACCGGCACCTCCAGAATTCGCAGACCCCGCTGCGCCGCCTTGATCTGCATCTCGAGATTCCACCCATAGGTCAGCTCCGCCATCGCCAACTCCTCCAGGCACGATCTCCGAATGGCCCGAAACGCGCCCATGTCGGTGTATCGCGCAGACCGCCGAACCGACGGCACCCACCGCAGCAATCGCCCCACCAGATGCGCCGCGAAGACCTGCGACGGCAGCATCGATCCAGCCTCCCGCCGCCCACGGATCCGCGAGCCAATCACAAAGTCCGCCCGGCCCTCCAGAATCGGCCCAACCAGCTTCGGCAGATCCTCAATCACATCCGCCCCGTCCCCATCGAGGTACACCAGGATCGTCGACGCCGGCAGCGCCGCCCGCGATCCCGCCAGACACGCCGACCCATACCCTCGCTCCGCCGTCACCACACGCGCCCCAGCCGACGCGGCATTCGCTCCTGTCGCATCGGTCGACCCGTTGTCCACCACAAGGCATTCGGCAATCCGGTCCCACGGCATCGACCGAACCACGAAGCCGATCGATTCGGCCTCATTCAAAGCCGGAATGATCACAGAGATCTGGTCCGCCACGCCTGCCCTCATTCCACCGCGGTCAGCGCGCGATACGGCGCCCACCGCCGAAGCCCCAGATGAAGCAGCGTGACCCCAAACAAGCCGCCATACAGAATCTGATTGAGCAGGAACTGCTTTGGCCCCACACCCACCGCCAGCGCCGTATAACACAGGTAGAAAAATCCCAGAGCATACGCGCCCACCGGCAGATTCGGCACCAGGCACAGGAACGGAATCAGCCAGGCGACGTACCAGGGGTAATGCGGCGAAAACAGCAGCATCAGGGCCATCGCCAACATCAGGCAGGGCAGCAGAAACGATGCATCCAGCACCGGCGCCTCAGTTTCCGGCCCCGCAAAGACCTGCTCGAGCCGCCCCGAATCCAGAACACCTCCCCGAAACTCTGCCACATCCCGCGCACGCCCGAACAACTCATTTCCTCGCCAAAACGCCCACACCGCCAGCCCGCCCAGCACCGCCGCCGCAAACACCGTGTACGCCCCGGACGACACTCCACGCAGCCCCGGCAGATGTTGCACCTGCTCCAACAGAAAGTACCGCGTGCCCGTCTCCATCCCTT
>CALMVL010000025.1 GCA_937873265.1 uncultured Granulicella sp. | reverse complement strand
ATGGCCTGCTCCGCCCTGGTCGACAAACTCGAGCAGCCCATCACGCTCGCCCCCCTGTCGAAGTTCCCGGTCGTCCGCGACCTTGCCGTCGACCGCTCCGTCCTGTTTGAGAACCTCAAGGCCGTCCAGGCCTGGGTCCCCATCGACGGCACCTACGCCCTCGGCGAAGCCCCACGCCAGTTCCCCCAGCTGCAGGAAGAGCTCTACCCGCTCTCGAACTGCATCTCCTGCACCATCTGCATGGAGGTCTGCCCCCAGTTCAACGAGCAGACCGGCTTTGTCGGCGCCGCCACCATCGCCCAGGTCAAGCTCTTCAACAACAACCCCACCGGCGCCGTCCTCAAGGCCGAACGCCTCCGCGCCCTCGCCGGAGACGGCGGCATCCAGGAGTGCGGCTACGCCCAGAACTGCGTCAACGCATGCCCCAAACAGCTCCCCCTCACCGAAGCCATCTCCGACGTCAGCCGCGACGTCATCCTCCAACAGGTGAAAGACTTCTTCACCCGATAAACGTGCCCGAACCGCGTCGATCGCCGAGGAAGGCAAGATGTAGAACGAGCTCTGCTGCACGAGCTTGACGGCGTGGAGGTACCTCGTTGCTTTCACACCGTCGTCGTCTCCGTCTTTGTCTCGCGTCGCGTACAACACCGAAGTCACCGTGAGTTCCATGCCCTGCCTCAACCGCCGCAGCTTCCTCTCCCTTTCCGCGTTCGCAGCAGCCGCCCACGCCCTTCCGGTTGCCGCCCAGCCATCCGCTATACGGCCCGGCTCGCTTCGCGTTGTGTTCTTTACCGACACCCACAACGAACCCGAACTCCGGGCGAACGAGGGGACCACGCTCGCGCTCCAGAAAATCCGCAGCCTCAAACCCGACTTCTGCATCCAGGGCGGCGACCACGCCTTTGATCTCGCTGCCGTTCCTCGCGACCGCGCGGTGATGCTTCTGAACCTCTACGGGCAGACCGAGCACGCCCTCGACGGCATTCCCATCAAGCACGTGATTGGGAACCACGACATCTTTGGCCGCTCCCCCGATTCGGGCATCAGCACCTCCGATCCGCTCTACGGCAAAAAGGCCTTTGAGCAGCACTTTGGGAGCAAGACTTACCAATCCTTCGATCGCGCCGGCTACCATTTTGTCCTGCTCGACTCCATCCAGATCACCCCCGAGCGCGAATTTGACGCCATGATCGACCCCGGGCAGATTGCCTGGCTCAAGCAGGATCTCGCGGCAACACCCGCCGGAACGCCGGTGATCGTCGCCTCGCATGTCCCGCTCGTCTCCGCCGCGCCGCAATACTCCCCACCCGACGACAAGGCCGCCAAAGCGGCACAGTACCAGGCCCTCACGAATCTCCATGGTTTGCTGGTCGGCAACGCCCGCGAGACCATTGACTGCTTCGAAGGCCACAACGTCATCGCCGTCCTCCAGGGCCACACCCATATCAACGAGACCGTTTTCTGGCGCGACACGCCCTACATCACATCCGGGGCGGTCTGCGGCAACTGGTGGCATGGCTCCCGCTGGGGAACCCCTGAGGGATTTACCGTGCTTGAACTCAGCAACGGCACCGCGCACTGGCACTACGAGACCTACGGCTGGAAGAGCGTCGCACCGACTGCGGACCCGCTCCGGCCCATGGGGGATCCACATGCCTGAGCCACCGTCCGGCCCACAACGTGCCGTGATGCAGGAGAGTTTGGCGCAGGCCGGCAAGCTCCCGCGCCGATGCTCTGTGGTGAAGTCAGCTCCACAGTCTCTATAGTAGTGACGGCCTGCACAGAACCACAGAAGACGGACGGCAGCACCGCCATTGCCAGTGGTCCAAGCCGAGCCGGCTCAGCCGCGAGAGGAAGCACCCGCAGTGGATGATCCCCGAATCAGCCGGATGTACGCTCGACTGCTCCGGCGACAGGTCACCACGCTGCCCAAGCAGACGGCACATTGGATCCGAACGCACCTCGCCCTGGCCCTGGTTCTTCTGCTTACGGCTGTCATCGCGGGTACGTCGTTTGTGCTGCACGAGCGCGGCCGCGGACACCTGTCCCGGCTGAAGTCCGAGCTGAAAGCGCAGCCGGCCACAGAGACGCCGCCGCCGCCCCAGCCCGGGGGCGAGGAGGCCATCGTGCTCCAGCGGTCGCAGATGGCCGGAAGCACGCTTCCCGAGTTTCTGTCGGTTACGCTGCTTCCCGGGCGCGGCATGAATACGCTTCAGATCACCGCGTATCTCCCTGACCGGGGCGAAGTGCAGCTGCTCGCCTCGCCCACGGTGGACGAGGCTGCCACACTGCTCTCGGGGACCGGCGACGATCATGACGGCGCGCTCAGCCTCGGGTTGGGCGGGGCCCTTGAAGTTCCGTGGGCGGGCAGAATCTTTGGCCAGCGCGCAGCGGAGAAGGACGCCGTGCCACAGACCTGGCATGGACGCACTGTCAGCCTGCCCCTCTCTGCGGTCGCAGGGCCGACCGCGATCTCCGAAGGTGGTCTTCTGCTGAACGGGGAGGCCAGCTCTGTCAGTTCGAACGTGATGCCGGACGGCGGTGAAGCACAGGCCATTTACCCTGCCGGCGACTTCAACGGACGCTGGCCGTCGAAGACAGAGGTGAAGGTTACCGTGCTTCTCAGCGGGCGGGCGCTTGAGATCCACGTCGTCGCGCACAACACCGGCACAGAGCCCGAGCCCATCGGCATGGGTTGGAAGCCCCGGTTCGCGGTCCTGAGCGGAGACCGGTCGCAGGTTCAGTTGCACCTGCCCTCGAGTGAGCACATCGAGCAGCGCGACGGATCGGAGCGCCCCACCGGGCGGCTGCTGCCGGTCGCAGGAACGCCCCTGGATTTTACCGGTCACGACGGAGCGGCGCTGCGATCGCTGCGCCTTGACGACACCTTCGTTCACCTCCGGCCGGCGCTGCTCGACTTCGGGCCGATGATCGAGCTGCGCGACCCGAAGAGCAACTACGGCCTCCGGGTTACCGCGATGACCTCCACGATTCACGCGGTGCACATCGAGAGCGATCCTGGATCGAATGTGATCAGCATTGATCCCCGATTCAACTACGATGACCCGTTCGGCCGCGAGTGGGGTTCGGGCGAAGACACCGGCATGGTCACGGTGGAACCAGGGAAATCGGTTCAGTGGCGCATCCGGCTGGAACTGTTTCCCCTGTCCCATCCGGTGGCTGCCAGTCTTTGACGCGGCCGGCGATGGACGGTTTGACCCCGGCTTCCGATGCCCCGTAGAGTGGAGAGGACGCATTTTGCCGCAACGATACCGTCGCGCTCAGCGCCCATTCTCAGCGATTGTTTGGAAGGCAACACCTTGAACCCCACAGAAACAACAGAGTTGACCGAAACAGCCCATCTCGGGACGGAGGCGCAGGACCCCCCCGGCACGGATGCGCAGGAGCTCGCGCACGATCACGACCACGACCCGTCCCATCACCACCAGGCTCCCGTCCTGAACCCGGAGCTGACGCGCGAGATCGAGGTCGAGGCACCTGCGGACGAGGTTGCCAAGAGCTTCAAGACAGTGATCAAGCGGTACCAGAGGCTGGCGCGCATTCCCGGCTTTCGCGCGGGCAAGGTTCCCGAAAGCCTGGTCCGATCGAAGTTTGCCAAGGAGGTTCGTCAGGAGGTGCTCGAAGGCCTGGTGGGGCAGCGTTTCCGTCAGGCCCTGGAGGAACAGAACCTGCGCCCGATCTCCGAACCGCAGATGCGCGATCTGCAGCTGATGGACGGCCAGCCGCTACGCTTCAAGGCGGCCTTCGAGGTTCTTCCGGAGATCGATCTTTCGGGATATGAGAGCACTCCCGTCACTCGCCCGGATGCAACGCTGACCGACGACGAGTTTGCTGCCGAGCTGGCGCGCGCTCTCGAAAGCCACGCGACGGTCGAGACCGTGGAAGAGGATCGACCGCTTGCCGACGGCGACTGGGCGGAGATCCAGTTTCGCGGCGAGATCAAAGATCTCGCGCAGACCGTGACCGAAGCGGGTGCCGAGAACGCCGAAGCGGGCGAGCCGATTACCGGCGAAGACGTGCTGGTCGAGGTTGGCGGCAAGAACACACTGCCCGCCTTCAACGAATCCCTGCGCGGATCGAAGCCCGGCCAGGAGCTTCGCTTCGAGGTGGATTACCCCGCCGACTTCGGCGAGCCGAGACTCGCCGGCAAGACGGTCGGCTATGACGTGACCGTCAAGAACATCAAGCGCAAGAGCTTTCCGGAGCGGGACGCGGAGTTTGCAAAACAGCTGGGGAATTACGAGAGCTGGGAGGATTTTGAAAGGCAGCTGCGCGAGCGAGCCGCCGATCGGAAGAGGACGGCGCTTGAGAATGCCGCGAAGGACAAGATGCTCGAAGCGATGATTGAGCGCTACAGGTTCCCGGTGCCGGAGTCGTTTGTGCAGCAGCAGATCGAGGCCCGGCTGGACCGCGGACTTCGCGCTCTGGCGCAGCAGGGCATGACGACCGAGCAGATGCGGCAGCTGGACTTTGCGCGGCTGCGCGCGGCGCAGCGCGACCAGGCGACCAACGAGGTGAAGGCGTCCATGATCCTCGACCGGCTTGCCGGGCTCGAGCACGTGGAGATAAGCGATGAGGATCTGGACCGTGAGCTGCTGATGGCGTCGATCCAGGCGCGCGAGCCGATGGAGACCCTGCGGGAACGACTTCAGAAAGATGGCGGGCTCGACCGGATGCGCGACCAGATGCGTCGCGAGCGCGCCGGAACAGCTGTCTACGAGAAACTCGCCCGGTAGCGAAGCTCAGGCCGGCCAAGAAGGAACACAGGGACGAAAGAGGAGAACAATGGGTCTAGTACCGATGGTGATCGAGCAGACGAGTCGGGGCGAACGCGCCTACGACATCTACAGCCGTCTGCTGCGCGACAACATTATCTTTCTGGGGACGCCGATCGACGACAATATCGCCAACGTGATCATTGCGCAGATGCTGTTTCTGAGCGGCGAGGATCCGGAGAAGGACATCCAGTTGTACATCAACTCGCCCGGCGGATCGATCACGGCGGGGCTGGCAATCTATGACACGATGCAGTACATCAAGAATGACGTGGTGACCTTCTGCATCGGCCAGGCAGCCTCGATGGGGGCGTTTCTGCTGATGGCGGGCAAGAAGGGCAAGCGGTTCGCGTTGCCGAATGCGCGCGTTCTGATTCATCAGCCGTCGATGGGCGGTTTATCGGGACAGGCGACCGACATTGACATTCACGCGCGGGAGATTTTGCGGATTCGTGAGATCACCAACAAGCTGATGAGCCAGTCGACCGGGCAGCCGCTCGACCGGATTGAGCGGGACGTGGAGCGCGACTTTATCATGACGGCGGCGCAGTCCAAGGAATACGGCATTATCGACGACATCATCGACCGTCCGCGCGTGTAGCCGGGCACTCTCGAGGCGGGCGGAACCCGTCCGTGTCTCTCCCCCATTTGGGGGATGTCCGGCCGGGTCCGCAGCGTTTTCTCCGCCGCCAACGGGTGTAAACTGAGGACAGATTCGCGCCGCAAGATCAGGAGTCAGCGCATGAAAACATCCCGAGGCTCGGACGACTCGCTTCGTTGCTCCTTCTGCCACAAATCGCAGGACGCGGTAGCCAAACTCATCTCTTCACCCTCCGACTATCCGCGCGCCTATATTTGCGATGAGTGCGTGGCGGTCTGCAACTCCATTCTGGAAGACGACCGATCCGAGGCTCAGCCTGGCGCCGCGCCTGCGCACCTGCCCAAGCCGCAGGAGGTAAAGGCGTTTCTGGATGAGTACGTCATTGGCCAAGACCAGACGAAGAAGAAGCTGGCCGTCGCCGTGTACAACCACTACAAGCGCATCCAGATGAACAAGACGCGCGGCAACGACGTGGAGCTGTCGAAGTCGAACATTCTGCTGGTCGGTCCGACCGGGTCGGGAAAGACACTGCTCGCGCATACCCTGGCCAAGATGCTCGACGTGCCGTTTGCGATCGTGGACGCGACGACGCTGACCGAAGCCGGGTACGTCGGCGAGGACGTGGAAAACATCATTCTGAAGCTGCTGCAAGCCGCCGACGGCGACGTGGCCCGCGCGCAGAGCGGCATCATCTACATCGACGAGATCGACAAGATCGGCCGCAAGGACGAGAACCCCTCCATCACACGCGACGTGTCCGGCGAAGGCGTGCAGCAGGCGTTGCTGAAGATTCTCGAAGGGACCGTCGCCAATGTGCCGCCACAGGGCGGCCGCAAACACCCGCATCAGGAGTTCACCGCAGTGGATACCACGAACATTCTGTTTATCTGCGGCGGAGCGTTTGTCGGCCTGGAGAAGGTGATCGGCCGGCGCATCGGCAAGAAGTCCCTGGGGTTCAAGGCCGTCGGCGAGGTTGAGGGCGCGGACGGCGACGTGCGCCCGATACGCGCTCAGCGTGACGCCGAGCTGCTGCGCCAGGCTGAACCTCAGGACCTTCTGAAGTACGGGCTGATTCCGGAGTTTGTGGGTCGGCTGCCTGTTCTCGGCATCCTCGACGAACTTGACGAAGCCGCGCTGATCGAGATCCTCACCAAGCCGCGCAATGCCATTCTCAAGCAGTACGCGAAGCTCTTCGAGTATGAGGGCGTGAAGATTACTTTTACCGAGGACGCCGCCCGCGAGATCGCCCGCGAGGCACTGCAGCGCAAGGTCGGCGCGCGTGGGCTTCGCATGATTCTCGAAGAGCTCATGCTGGACCTGATGTACTACGTCCCTGGGAACAAGAAGGTGAAGGAGTTCGTGATCACGGCCGAGATGGTCCAGAAGCGCACGCCGGCGATCCCCATCCTGCTCGAAAAGGCCGGCTGAGGTCTTCCGGCGACTTCGTCCACCACCGCGGACCCACTTGAGGTCCGCGGCGGTGCTTTACGGCCGACGTCAGATCACAGATCCTTCCCAATACGGGACAGAGCAGCAGACGTTCCGTATCCGGACGGTCAGGCGAAGTACAATCACCGGAAGTCGTCTCGAGCGCTGCATCGTTCGTTCTGAACTGGCGTCTAAAAGGGGAGAATGATGAATCCATCCAAAGAAGTCCTGACCGGCGAAGTCCGCAAGCTCCCGATGATGCCCATCCGTGACATGGTCATCTTTCCCTACATGATGACGCCCTTCGTCGTCGGTCGCGAATCCAGTGTGCGCGCACTGGAAGAGGCGCTCACCGGCGATCGCAAGATCTTTCTTGCTACCCAGCACGACGCCTCCGTCGACGAGCCAAGCGCGGACGACATTTTCCAGACCGGCACCATTGGCAACATCGTTCAGAGCGTGAAGATGCCTGACGGAAACATCAAGGTGCTGGTGGAGGGCGTTGAGCGCGCCCGCGCCAGCGAGGTCCACGACGAGGACGGCTTCTTTGTCGCGACTGTGCGCACCGCAGTGAACCGCCTTGAGCTTACGCAGCAGGTCGAGCAGTTGATGCAGCGTGTTCATACACTTTTTGAGCAGTATGTGAAGCTGCAGCAATCGCTCAATTATGAGACCGTCGCCGCCAGCGTCCGCGCGGACGATCCGGCGAAGCTGGCCGACACGATCGCCGCCAACCTTCAGCTTTCGATTGAAGAAAAGCAGCAGTTGCTCGAGGTCTTTGATCCTGAGATTCGGCTTTCCAGCGTCGCCGATGCGCTTGATGTGGCTATTGAAAAGCTGAATATGGACCGCACGATCCAGTCCCGCGTGAAGCGACAGATGGAGAAGGCGCAGAAGGAGTATTACCTCAACGAGAAGATCAAGGCGATTCAGAAGGAGCTCGGACGCGGGGAAAAGTCTGAGTTTGACGAGCTGAAAAAGAAGATCGAAGCGGCCGGCATGCCCAAGGACGTCCTTGAAAAGTCGATGCAGGAGCTGCGCAAGCTGGAGTCGATGCCGCCAATGTCGGCCGAGTCTACCGTCTCGCGCAACTACCTTGACTGGCTGCTCGCGGTGCCCTGGCGGAAGCGCTCGAAGGAGATCCGCTCGCTGGAGAATGCTGAGCAGGTGCTCAACGAAGATCATTACGGTCTCGAGAAGATCAAGGAACGCATCCTCGAGTTTCTCGCTGTACGGCAGCTGGTCAAGAACCCCAAAGGGTCGATTCTCTGCTTCGTTGGACCTCCGGGCGTCGGGAAGACCTCGCTTGGCATGTCGATCGCGAAGGCCACTGGCCGCAAGTTCGTCCGGATGTCACTCGGCGGCGTCCGCGATGAGGCTGAGATCCGTGGCCATCGCCGCACCTATATCGGTGCTCTTCCCGGCCAGGTGATCCAATCGATGAAGAAGGCGGGCACCAAGAACCCCGTCTTCATGCTCGATGAGATCGACAAGATGGCTTCGGACTTCCGCGGCGACCCGGCCAGCGCTCTGCTTGAGGTGCTCGACCCCGAACAGAACACGACTTTCCAGGATCACTATCTCGACGTCGAATACGACCTCTCGCAGGTTCTCTTTGTCGCCACCGCAAACGTGCTGCACACCATCCCCGGCCCGCTTCAGGACCGCATGGAGATCCTCCGGCTGCATGGCTATACCGAGATCGAGAAGCTCGAAATTGCCAAGCAGTATCTGTTGAAAAAGCAGCGCGAAGGCACCGGCCTGACGGAGGAGCAGATCAAGTTCGATGACAGCGCGCTGAAGGCCATCATCCGCCTCTACACGCGTGAGGCCGGGGTGCGAAACCTCGAGCGCGAGATCGGTAACGTCTGCCGCAAGGTGGCGCGCCGCGTGGTGACGAACGGTCCCGAGCACCAGGACGCCATCAACGGGGAGAACCTCTCCGAGTTCCTCGGCATCCCGCGTTTCAAGGACACCATGGCGCATGAGGAGAGCGAGGTCGGTCTGGTCACGGGTCTTGCGTGGACCGAGGTTGGCGGCAGCATTCTCCAGACCGAAATCCAGGTGCTCGATGGCAAAGGAAAGCTCACGACCACCGGCCAGCTCGGCGACGTGATGCAGGAGTCTGCGCAGGCGGCGCTTTCCTATATCCGGTCGCGGGCACGGCATCTCGGGCTGGCCAAGGACTTCTACCGGAATGTGGACATCCACGTCCACGTGCCGGAAGGCGCCATTCCCAAGGACGGGCCGTCGGCGGGCATTACCATGGCCACCGGTCTTGCCAGCGCGCTGACCAAGATCAAAGTGCGGCGGGACATCGCGATGACTGGCGAGATCACGCTGCGCGGCAAGGTTCTGCCGATTGGAGGCTTGAAGGAGAAGCTGCTCGCGGCCCACCGCGCCGGCATCTTCGAAGCGATCCTCCCGGATGACAATCGTAAGGACCTGGCCGACTTACCGGAACTCATCAAATCGACGATGAAGCTTCACTTCGTAAAGGAGATGGACGAGGTGCTCGGGATTGCTCTCGAAGAGAAGCTGGCGCCGCTTGCCGAGGAGACGCCGGACGCGCTCGCCGGCGTCATTCCGCCGGGAGCGGACATGCCGCATCAGCCCGTGGCTCACCAGTAGCTGTCTTTTGCGGCATAGAAAAGCCGACCCCGCCCGGGTCGGCTTTTTCTGTGCCGTTCGCCTTTGAGGTGCCGGGTTACGCGGATCGCCGTCCCATGACAAAGTGCAGGATAAAGGAGATCACCGCAAACACAAGAAGGAGGTGAATCGCCAGACCTGCAGCCTTAAACGTGACCAAGCCAACCACATAGGCCACAAGAAGAACGACGGCGAGGATGATGAACATGAAGTGCCTGCTTTCCGAACGAGAATGGTATGGCGGTCGCGTGACCGGACCCTCTCGTTAGGTGCAGGGCGGAGACACTCGTGTTGCTTCCCTGTGGCTGCGATGTCACGATTTGAGAACACACCCGCCCGCGATAGATGGGATCAGCATGACCTCATCGCCATCTGCGAACAGATACCCGTCCCCGCCGAGAAAGCGGATGTCCTCGTCATTGACGTAGATGTTGATGAAGCGGCGCAGCTTGCCGTCCTCACCACGGATCTGGGTCGCTAACGCCGGAAACGTTCGATCGATTTCGGAGAGCAGCCCCGGCAGATTATCCGCCGCGCAGTCAAACTGCTTTTTCCCGTCCGTGTGCCGGGTGAATGCAGTCGGAAGCGTCACTCTAATCGACATATACGCCTCCGGCTGTTGCAAGCTCGAGCCCCAGGGACGCGTGCTCCAGCGTCTCGAGATGCGCAGCGAAATCAGCCAGTCGCGGTCGAATCGCCGGCTGCTCGCGGTACCGGCCGACCAGCGCATCGGTAGTTTTTAGGCCGTTGCCGGTGATGCAGCTCACCGTGACCTGGTCGCGGCTGATGCGGCCATCGGCGTAGAGCTTCGCCGTGACGGCCGTGGTCACGCCGCCGGCAGTTTCGGTGAAGATGCCTTCGGTTTCGGCGAGCTCCTGCATGCCGGCGACCACCTCGACATCGGAGACATCCTCCGCCCATCCGCCAGTCTCACGGATCATCTTCGCCGCTGCCGGTCCGTCCGCCGGGTTGCCGATCGCCAGAGACCGCGCAATGGTGTTCGGCCGCTGCGGCTCGATCCAGTCCAGGCGCTCGCGGACTGCGTGCGAGATGGGCGAGCATCCGGTCGCCTGCGCGCCGAAGAAGCGCACCGGTTTGTCTTCGACGAGGCCGAGCGCGATCAGTTCGCGAAAGGCTTTGCGAATTTTTCGGATGAGCGATCCGCCGGCCATGGGGCAGACGATGTTATCGGGCAGCCGCCAGCCGAGCTGCTCGGCAATTTCGTAGCCGACCGTCTTTGAGCCTTCGGCGTAGTAGGGCCGCAGGTTGACGTTGACCAGGCCCCAGCGATACTCGTCGGCGATCATGGTGCAGAGGCGGTTGACGTGATCGTAGTTCCCTTCCACCCGCACAAGTCGCGCACCGTACACCAGTGTATTGAGAATCTTCGCCGGCTCCAGGTCCGCCGGAACGAGGATGGTCGCGTTCAATCCAAGACGAGCGGCCTGCGCGGCGACCGAGTTAGCCAGATTGCCGGTGGAGGAACAGCCGACGGTTCGGAAGCCAAATGCCTGTGCGTTCGCCAGCGCGACCGAGACGACCCGGTCCTTGAAGGACAGCGTCGGAAAGCAGACCGCGTCATTCTTCACGTAGAGATTGGTAGCGCCGACACGTTTGCCTAACCGGCTTGCCTTGACGAGCGGCGTGAAGCCGACCGGAAGATCGGGCGTGAAGCCCTCTGGGATGGGCAGCAGCGCGGCATATCGCCAGATATTTGCCGGCCCAGCCTGAATGGTCTCGCGAGTAAACTGCGGGCGAACCGCTTCGAGATCGAAAGCGACCTCAAGCGGCGCAAGGCAATCGTCGCACGCGGAGATCGGCCGGTTGCCGAACCGCTTTCCACACTCGTTACACTTCAGCTCGTACGTCCTACAGGAATAGGCCATGACGCTCTCTCCGAGGGCGGAGGGGTCTGGCCTAGGTGACGTCTCTCAGGGTCTGTCGGCGGGAGAAAGGAAATACGGAAATGCAGGCCGGCAGATTGGCAATGCGCTCCGAATCTCATGTTCCCTGTCGCCAGGAGAGAGTTGACACCGGTACGCGTTTGTTCTGTCCGGTTGTCGTGGCGTCA
>CALMVL010000024.1 GCA_937873265.1 uncultured Granulicella sp. | reverse complement strand
GAAAACTAGCTTAGCTGTACAGGTTCAGCAATAGCCGGTGCGTCACCTCATAACAGTCGCACGCAGCCGTTTTGAGAGCCTCGCGGGAAAGGATCTTTACCTTGCCGCGACTGTATTCGATGAAACCACTGTGCTGCAGCGTGCCAGCTGCCAGTGCGACGGTCGTGCGGCGCGCCCCCAGCATCTGCGCCAGAAAGTCCTGGGTGAGCTGAAACGCGTCTTCCTGAGTCCGGTCCTGAACCATGAGCAACCAACGTGCAAGGCGCGGTTCGGCCTCATGCGCTGAGTTACATGCCGCAACCTGCATGGTCGTCATGGCCTGCTGCTGCACACACTGAAGGATGCGAGTACGGATCTCCGCAGAATGGATGAACAGCTCTCGAAATTTGTTGAGCGGTATTTGATACCCACTTCCTGCAACCTGCATGAAGCACTCTGCAGTCGGAACGGAGGTGCCCAAAAGGGAAAGCGCTCCTGCTACACCTTCGCGCCCGATCAAAGCCGTCTCTGACGCTGCGCCTTCAAAGTGTTCAACCACGACACTGGCAACGCCTGCGGTCGGAAAGTACACGTAGCGCGGTTCTTCTTCCTGAGCCTGAAGTGAAGCTCTCGTGGGGAGTTCTAGTTCCTTCGATTGCGAAAGTATCGCGGTTCTGCTTTCTTGGGATAGGGACTCGAGAAGCAGATTCGTTTTCGGAGCGCTCATGAGGTTTCCTTTGCGGAGTTGCAAAGGAAACCGGAAAAGGTCCTGGTCGGGGAGATCGACCAGACGGCGGGCTCTGCAAGGATCACGGTACTGAGTTCCTTGCGAGTTGTCTGTGCCGTCTGGCACATAGTGCGGCAGAGGCTTTTAACTACTTGGTTCGGTCGTCTTCGAACGCCGCGTAGTTGTCGAGATGTCCCTTGATGATGCCGTAGCACTCGCAGGACCGCTGGCGCAGGCCCGTCACATTGATGATGGAGACCTGCCCGCGATTGTAGTCGATCAATCCCTCGTCCTTCAGCGTTCCCGCGGCGCGGGACACTGTGGACCGGGTGCTGCCGACCATGTCGGCCAGGAACTCCTGCGACATGAAGAAGGTGTCTTGATGTACACGATCAGCTGTGATCAATATCCAGCGCGCCAATCTCTGCTCCAGGTGATGTTTCGCGTTGCAGCCGGCGGATTGTGCGGTCTGCACGAGTTGGGCCTGCACATAGCGAAGTGCAAGCTTTTGAAACAGGCCGCCACGCTCAAACTCCGCACGGCCCAACTCTAACGGAGCCAGATACCCGCTTCCCGCCACCTGGGTGTACACCCGGTTCAGGCTCTGTTTTGTGCCCATAAGCGCGGAGATTCCAATGACGGACTCATAGCCGAACATTCCGACTTCGACCTGTGCACCGTCCTCAAAAGTCGCGGTCATTGACGCCATGCCTTCTTCGACAAAGATCAACCTGTCGATCGGCTTCCCCGGGTACTCAATCTCGTGGCCAACCTCGAAGTGGACCGGGGAAAGCGAGAGCCGCCGAATCGTGTCCCGTTCTAAACGGCTTAGGATCGTGTTCTTGTAGCCGGCTTCTTGCAT
This sequence comes from uncultured Granulicella sp., assembly GCA_937873265.1. Lineage (GTDB taxonomy): Bacteria > Acidobacteriota > Terriglobia > Terriglobales > Acidobacteriaceae > Edaphobacter. The sequence goes on along the minus strand of CALMVL010000024.1, from coordinate 5,221 downwards.
GACCAACTCCTTGGGTGAGAGCGTCAGCTTCGGTGCGCTCCGCGCAAAGTAGAAATCTAAAAGAAATAAGGCCTATTCCCGGTGTCGGGCGGAAGGAGTCGCGCATTTGGTTCATCGTCCTACATACGAAGCACGATTATGCCCTCAACGAACGACATACTTCTATTCGGACGCGATATAGGATTGCGACGGAACCGAAACCTGCTCCTGAACACGGACGGGTTCCGGACGGACTGCATCGACACCCTCTCTGAACTGAAAGCCTGCCTTGCGGCCCGACCCTACGAACTCCTTGTTCTCTGCAACTCGCTCCCCGCAGCCGAAAGAAACGTCGGCATTTCGCTCGCTGCTGCCTTTCTGCCCGAAGTGAAATTACTTGCGCTGGAAGATAACTTGGCAGGAGCGTTCCAGCACCCCTTGGTACAAGTGTTGCACATAAATAGCGGGCCTCAGGTACTCCTCTCTGCTGTGCACGCGCTGATCGCTTCAACGCACTCCTCACATCTCGAGAAAAGGAAGATTGCCATGGCTCAGTTTGAAGGCACAGTGAAGTGGTTCAACAACGCGAAAGGCTACGGGTTCCTTGGCCGCAACGACGGGGGAGCGGATGTTTTTGTCCACTTCTCCTCGATCCAAAGCGATGGCTACAAAACGCTCAAAGAGGGCGAAGAAGTCGCCTACGATGTGGTTCAGGGAGAAAAAGGACCGCAGGCCGATCAGGTAAGAACTAAGAACAAATAACCGGCCTTCGAACAGCGGCGCATGCCGCTGCTCCAAGGCTCAAACATCCCGATTCACTGAGCAGAGCGAGGACGCGAGCCTGTTGCAGTCGGTCCCGCCGAACCGGTCTGTTTTAATCTTCGGCAGTCAGGTTCCCTCATCGGATCAGCAACTCCATCACCCGACTTCGCTCCTGTTTCCAGTGATGAGATGGCGTTTGCGCTGACTCTCTTCGTGGAGGCGGCCAATCGACGGCTCGCCCCGGCGATGACGCCGCATCCGCACGACAACGACGTTTGCAAGTACCTCTATCTCACCCTGTGCGCAGACATGCCCAGCCTGCCAGCAGCAGAACATCCCGAACCCGATCACTGTCCGACGCTCTACACAGCCTTCAGCACGCTATGCAGCCATTACGACGGTGATCCCCTTCAAGCCACTGTTTGCGCGCGTGTCCTGGCCTTCCATTTTCTGATGGAGCGCACTGCTGGCGCTGTTCTCTCCAAATGGATGCAGCCGCATCCTGACACACTCCAGTTCGTTGAGCTTCACCCCGCAGTGATTGCAGCCATTGCCACGACGAGGCTTCATGGCTCGGTACTGCTCTCCGAAAGCGTGTTCGTGGAACTGGTGGCAGAAAAAGCCCGCAGCATGGTGAAGCGTGTTCAGTGAACTGGTAGGTTGCCATAGACGCAGGCCCGCGTTCGATCCGGATTGGTAACGGGAAGTCGCACAGTGTGGAGTAACGCCGGTCAGGGTGGGTCCGGTTCCAGCCCGATCCGGTCGTTAGTTGCCTTTCGTGGCCAACCTCTTTGGGCCGTAGCCCTGGGAGCTCTGCTTCTGCGGAAAGGCCGTCCCAAACAATAGGGAGTCCGCTTCGCGATTCGGCCTCGGTCCTCTCGTCCTGGAGAACGTCCCAGCGCTTCTTGAGCAGACCCGCCCTCGAAGCCAACGATGTTTGCGCGACCCATGCGACAGGCCGGCCGTGATTGCTGAATCGTCTGTGCGCGAGAACGTAATCGCCTTCGGGCAACGACGGTGCGGTTGTCAACGCGATCCAAACGCGATGTGCGGAGCCCTCGACACGTGATCGGAGATCGCGTCTGACTTCAGACTAGCCCTGGCCAAGACAGCAGCAGCGCTCGATGGCTCCGCGACTCGTCAGACAAAGAAGCTGCGTTTCTGCTCTTCGTGAGAAGACTCAGCGGATTGGAGTCCAAGCGAATCATCTTGTCGTTGAGTGCTCGTCCAAGACCGCTGGTTCATCCGGAACAAGATGTCCCAGCTGTTATGGGGAACGGTCCTATCCTTTACACCAACGCATATAGAAGGATTCAGCGTTGGTCAACGCAACGCCGTTATTGCTCGGAACGCGCATGAGAGACTGGCTCCGCGGAGGGCTGGATGAGATTTCGCCGATGGAGCACCATCGTGGCGCTGGGGGCCGTTTTCATAGGCGGCGCAGCCTGGCTGTTCTATGTCCGCAAGGGTGGCGCCCGCCGCACCCGGGCCAGCTATACCAAAATCGAGTACCGCATCCCCATGCGGGATGGGGTGACCCTGTTCACCCAGGTCTACATTCCCAAAGACCGCACCAGGGCGTACCCATTGCTGGTGCAACGCACCCCGTTCGGCGTTTCGCCCTATGGTGCGGATCGATATCGTTCACAGCTGGGTCCCGCGCCCGAGTTCGACCGCTCGGGGTACATTTTCGTCTTCCAGGACGTCCGCGGGCGCTTTCAGTCCCAGGGCGCCTTCATCGATATGCGTCCGCACATCGATCATCCCGCGCCGGGTCAGACCGATGAAGCCACCGACATGGACGACACCGTCGACTGGCTCCTGAAACACGTGCCCGCAAACAACGGCAGGGTAGGCATCTGGGGCATGTCTTACCCAGGCTTCTACACCTCTGCCTCCCTCATCGACTCTCCTCCAGCCATCAAGGCCGCTTCCATCCAGGCGCCGATGACCAACCTGTTCCTCGGCGACGATGCGTACCATAACGGCGTCTTCCAACTCGCGGAGCAGTTCTCCGTTTACGCCAACTACTTCCGCCCACGCGGCGCCGGTCTAACCTTCCCCTCCCCCGACACCGGCCATTTCTTCGACTACGGAACGTCCGATGGCTTTGCCTTCTTTCTCAAGCACGGTCCCGGTCTGGGCAACATCGCCCCGCTCGCGCATAACCCACTGCTCGATCAAAATTTGCAGCACAACACGTATGACAGCTACTGGCAGGCGCGCGACGTCTCGCAGCACCTCCATCACGTCGGCTGCCCCGTGCTTACCGTCGGCGGCTGGTTCGACGCCGAAGACCTTGCCGGCACCTTTCGCACCTACCACGCGCTCGCCGAGATGAACCCTGGCTCGACCGACTTTCTCGTTATGGGGCCCTGGGGACACGGCGACTGGCTGCGCTCTGCGGGGCGTAGGCTTGGTCCCCTGGATTTCGGCGCCGATACCGGCACCTTCTTCCGAAGCCGCGTCCTCTTCCCCTTTTTTGAACGCTACCTGAAGGACGCTCCCGCGCCCGACCTGCCCGGCGCCCTCGTCTTTGAGACCGGTACTAACCGGTGGCAGCGTTACCCCACCTGGCCTCCCCCGGGGGCGCAACCTCGAACGCTCTACCTTCACGCGAGTGGAAAGCTGAGCTTCGACCCGCCCGTCGCGCAGGAGAGCCCCTCCGACGAGTACATCAGCGACCCGGCCCATCCGGTCCCGTACCTCGAGCACCCTCCCACCGACCTCGGCGAACAGTACATGTACGGCGACCAGCGCTTCGCCTCCATCCGCCCCGACGTCCTCACCTACCGAACCGACCCGCTGAACCAGAACCTCACCTTGGTGGGCCCAGTCGCCGTGCAGCTCCAGGTCTCCAGTAGCGGCACGGACGCCGACTTCGTTGTCAAGCTGATCGACGAACAAGCCAGCGACACGTCTTCACCGGGATACCAGCAACTCGTGCGCGGCGAACCCATGGCCGCCCGCTTTCGAAACTCCTTCACCAGCTCTCAGGCACTACAGCCCACCGAGGTGACCGCCCTTCACTACACCATGCCGGACATCAACCACACCTTCCTGCGCGGACACCGGATCGTCGTTCAGGTTCAGAGCTCTTGGTTTCCGCTGACCGCGCTCAATCCACAATCCTTCGAACAGATCGGGGACGCAAGAACGGCGAGCTTCACCAAAGCCACACAGCGCGTTTTTCACCGCCCTAACGCCACGTCTTCGTTGGTTCTGCAGGTGCTGAGCAGGTGATGCCGTGCTGAGTTGGTCCTGTGGAGTCGCGGCAGAGGAACTCATGGCCGTAACCTTCGCTAGGCGCGTCGCATGGGACGAAGGCGAACATAGCGTCTCAGGAGATCACGAGAGGTGCAAAACCTGCACAAATCCTGACAGATGGTTGTATTCTGCGTGCATGCCGCTCACCAATGCAATCCCAACGGGCTTTATACCTTCTGCGAACGCCGAAGCTGCACGTGCCTTCTATGAAGGCACACTAGGACTCCGCTTCGTCGCGGACGAGCCGTACGCCCTTGTCTTTCGCCTCGGCCCCGAGCCGGGTTCCGACCTGCGCGTTGTACGGGTGGGGGCAAAGCACCAGCCCGTGGAGTTCACAATCTTCGGCTGGGAGGTCAAGGGCATTGAGCACGTCGTGGATGAACTTACGGCCAAGGGCATCCAGTTCCGCCGGTACCCCGGCATGGACCAAGATGAACGCGGAATCTGGCACGCTCCCGGTCGTGCCAAGATTGTCTGGTTCCAAGATCCGGATGGAAACACCCTCTCCATCGCCGAACACAACGCCTGATACCAGCACGATCCACGCGTACCCGGTCAAACGCTGATTGCCTTCTTGCGTCTCAAATACGCCATCTCAGTCCGGTTCTTGTACACAGAACCCGCTTCGTATGGACCGATCCGCTCGGCCGAACCTTTACGGCGAACCGGAGTCAACTCCCACAGCGGCGTCTCCCGTTACTGATCGTGATTGCATGACCGGACGAGGGACCGGAGAGTTGGTAAAGCCGGTATCAGACAATACCTGTCAAATCTGAGCTCTTCGAGCAGATCGTCCTGGGCAGTACAGGGTTTGAGCGGACGGTTGGCTCACAGTATGACCATTTGGGATGAAATGGAGTGCGCAGTACCTTCAGGCCGGATCCTTCAGGCTCTTCAGACTCCCAAGAGCTCCGCTCCCCCGGTTCTCGTACGGATTACCTCCGCTGTCGCGAAGCTGAAGCCGAACGCGCCGCCGAGCAGTCCGGCCTTCACGGCATCTGGCTGCTCTTCCTCCTCGCCGGAGTCTTCACCGGATCCGCCGTCCTCCGCGTCGGCATGCACACCCGCCCTCTGCCTCGCCGCAGCGGTCGCGCTTACCTTCTGGTCGGGATGGCTCCCGGTCTTTCACACTCTATGTCCCATACGAAGCTAGGTTCTTCGCTTTGTATGGCGGGGACGACGGGGCTCGAACCCGCGACCTCTGCCGTGACAG